>DATMYB010000104.1:0-2435 GCA_035561215.1 Syntrophomonas sp.
ATTAATACCCCGAGCTGCCAGCGTAAGCAGCTTCCTACCATTGGAAAAACAATTTTATCCAAATCATCGGTACAAGGCATGTGAAATCCATAGTCCTGTTGCAAAGGCAGAACATGTTCGGAGACTTTTTAGCGGAGAACCGGTTTGGAGATTACCGTTTCCTCGCTCATTGTGTGGAAAGCTATTTTGCCAACGGAGGCTGCCGTTGCTATATTGCCAGGGTAGTGCCGAAAAATACGCAGGCTGCGTCCGGTCTCCTGCAAATGGATAAGCTGCGGTTTAAGATGACGGCCTCAAATCCGGGGGTATGGGGAAACAGGGTGATTGTCAGCTTCACCCCATCGGCGTAGCGCTGGTGAAACCTGCCGAGTTTGTCATTCTCAGAATTACGCAAAAGACAGGTGAACAGTCATAATTAAGGAAAGCGAGGGAAAGGGCATGGCATTTCGTACTGAGTTTGATTTTAAACTGCCGCAGGGGTATGTCGACAAAAACGGACAGATTCATCGAGACGGCATGATGCGCCTGGCGACGGCGGCGGATGCGATATTGCCGCTAAGAGATATACGCGTACGGCAAAACCCAGACTATCTGACCATAGTCGTCACGAGTCATCCTCAGGCTGGGAGACTTAAAGACGATCGATACGGATGTTATTGCAAACCTGTCTGCCCCCGATTTGACCTATTTACAGGAATTTTACAGAAAGCTCAACGAGTCAGGATCGGACCCGGCTGAGCCGGAGAAATGAGGTAAATGATGGAAAAAGAACACCGGCCGGATCTACCGAGGGACTTGAGAGCGACGTTGGAAAACTTTTCGACCAGTATGGATGACGTAAAGGTCCATTACAATGGCGGTAAGCCAGCAGCATTGGAAGCACTGGAATATGCGCAGGGGGCGGATAGCAAAACCGCTCCCGGACAGGTAAAGCATCCGGACCATGAGATTTCTCATGTCGTACAGCAACGCCAGGGGAGGCTGCGGCCACAGACGGAAATCAAAATACCCGCGCCAACACAGGAACAAAAAAGCGGGACAAAGTGATAAAGCGCCATACCGACCGTCTGAATATCTGTATCCCAATCCTGCGAACATCACACTTCGCCGCCAAGACCCCACCGGGTTTAAGCGGCTTTTCTGACCGTTCAAGGCACGTAGGGGTCATAATCCTGTTGCGGAACATGAAAGGTTGATATATCAAACCATATACTGCGCCAGTTCGTCCCAGGCCGGGGTGTCGATATTGGTTTTTTCCTTCAGCAGGCAAAAATCGTCGTACAGCCTCCGCATTTCATCCTTTGCCGACATAGCGTGATCGCTGGCGGCCAGTTTACCAATGGGCGTTGCGGCCATGAATTTGAGGAACATATAACATTTCAAACGGTGCTTTCGCACAAATTCAACATCCTCTTTGGGCTCCACCGGATACCCACAGGCTTCCACGATACGATATCCCTCGTCGATAGCGTCAATAATCCGGTACAGCATGGATTTATTCCTAGCTAGCTTTTTCAGATTGCCGTCGTAACAGTAGCAGGCAAAGCACACAGGCAAGACAAACGCGGCATGGCATTTGAGCCATGCATCCATATTATCGCAGTATCGGATGCTGTAATTCGTTTGGGCGAACGCCTGCTCAAACAGCGGTTTAAAAGATATATCCCCGTTCAGGCTTCCAACCGTCATTTTGCCTGCGAGCCTGGAAAATCCCCAGTAAATGCTAATTACCCTGCCGTTTTCCCGTCTCCCGCCCGTCATCTGGAAGCCAAATACGACCTTTTTGGGTGTTTTGCTGTGCTCGTCTATATAGCGCTGCGTCGTATCGGCCGTCGGGTTGTTGCCCACCAGGACATACAAGGGGCTTGCTATATTTTCGCACAATTCCGCAAGAATACTGTCAATCTGGTTGCGGCGCACTACCACAAACACGATGTCATAAGCATCATCCCTGCCGAAGCGATCCGTCAGTGCGATTGTATCGGTCGTCGTCCTGCATTGTGCATAATGGCGGATGATCAGCCCATTTTCTTGTAATTCACTCAGACGTCTTCCCCGAGCCAGCAAGGTGACGTCATTGCCGCTTCGATGCAGCACATGAGCCAGATAGCTGCCCAGCACACCCGCGCCATAAACAAGGATCTTCATCTGCTCCACTTCCTTATACAGTCGAATGCAAATCAAAATTACAGTGTAAAAATAATAACTGAAATAACGGAAAAACCTCACAAACTAATTATAGCGTACCTGAAATTTTAATATGCCAAGAAAACTGTGTTGAATTGTTCCGCCAAGGGGGTGCCAGATGGGTACGACATTTTGTTTACGGTTATGACAGTATACAGAATTTGGAGTTTTGCGATATATTAAAGGAAGTGAGAGTTGACACAGTCATTTGATGATTAGCCATTCTGAAAAAATACTGAAAGCAATAT
>DATMYB010000105.1:0-2903 GCA_035561215.1 Syntrophomonas sp.
ACTTTATATTATACTTATGCTCTTAAACCCTTGATATACAAAGGTTTTCTACCTCTGACCAACCGAACCGGCACCGCCTTGAGATTGGTCTTTGTTGATAATAGCCGCCTGAGCTGCTGCCAGTCGGGCAATGGGGATGCGGTAAGGCGAGCAGCTTACGTAATTGAGTCCCAGTAAGTGGCAGAACTCCACTGAGCTGGGCTCGCCGCCATGCTCTCCGCAAATTCCCATGGTTATTTCCGGCCTGGTGCTGCGGGCCTTTTCCACCGCCAGCCGCATCAACGCGCCGACTCCCTTGCGATCCAGCACCGCAAAGGGATTGTCCTTGATTAGCTTTTTCTCCAGATACACCGGAATGAACTTGCCCTCGGCATCGTCGCGGCTGAAGCCCAGGGTAGTCTGGGTCAGATCGTTGGTGCCGAAGGAGAAAAACTCTGCCTGCTCTGCGATCTCATCGGCTACCAGACATGCCCGCGGCAATTCCAGCATGGTCCCCATGGCAAAATCAAGTTCCAGATGTTCTCTTTGCTGGAGATCAGCATAAACATCCATGATGTCCTTTTTCAGCAACAGGAATTCAGCTTGATCCATCACCAGGGGGATTTCGATTTCAACAAAGGTCTTGAAGCCTTCCTGCTGCAATTGCCGCATGGCGGCAAATATGGCTTTGACCTGCATGATGTATATTTCCGGATACGTTATCCCCAGGCGGCAACCCCGATGTCCCAGCATGGGGTTGGCCTCGTGCAGCTTGTTAACTTTTTTAAGCAGTTCTTCTTTCTCTGCAATGGCCCGCAGCGGCGCCTGGTCATGTTTCATTTCCACGATATCCAGCATCAGCTCTTCGTGGGAAGGCAGGAACTCATGCAGCGGCGGGTCCAGTAAGCGGATACATACCGGCAGCGGCGACATGGCTTTTAAGATGCCATAAAAATCCTCTTCCTGAATCGGAAGCAATTTGGCCAGTGCCACTTCCCGGTCGGCCACGTTCTCGGCCAGGATCATTTCCTGTACGATGGGGAGCCGGTCTTGGGCCATAAACATGTGCTCGGTACGGCACAAACCGATGCCCTCGGCGCCGAATTCCCGCGCCTTGGCGGCGTCTTCCGGCGTATCGGCATTGGCTCTTACCTCCAGCACTTTGGTTTCATCGGCCCAATTGAGCAGCACTTTAAATTCCTCAGCAAGGGTCGGCTCGATCATGGGCACTTCGCCCAGCATCACTTTACCGGTGGAGCCATCCAGGGTAATCACCTCACCGGCCTTGACCACCAGGCCATCCACCATGAAAGTCTCGGCTTCCGGATCGATTTTGATGCTCTCGCAGCCGCATACGCAGGGCTTGCCCATACCCCGCGCCACGACTGCCGCATGGGACGTCATGCCGCCGCGGGAGGTCAGTACTCCCTGAGCATGTACGATGCCGTGGATATCATCAGGGGTGGTCTCACTGCGAACCAAAACTACTTTTTCGCCGGTTTCGCCCAATTTTTCAGCAATATCCGCGTCAAATACCACCTTGCCGCAAGCGGCCCCCGGTGAAGCCGGCAGTCCCTGGGCAATTGCCTCCAGCTTTACGGAAGCATCGATCTGTCTATGTAATAATTGATTGATTTGTTCGGGATCCACGCGGAGCAAGGCTTCTTCCTTGCTGATCAGGCCCTCGCTCACCATGTCGACGGCTACTTTCACCGCCGCCCGGGTGGTTCTTTTGCCGTTGCGGGTCTGGAGCATATATAGTTTACCTTTTTCCACGGTGAACTCTATATCCTGCAAGTCGCGATAATGCTGCTCCAATTTATCACAGGTGTCTACAAATTGCTGATATACTCCCGGCAGTTCTTCTTTAAGTTTGCTGATGGGCATGGGCGTACGGATTCCCGCCACCACATCTTCGCCCTGAGCATTGATCAGGAATTCACCGTAAAGAACTTTTTCGCCGGTGGAGGGGTTGCGGGTAAAAGCCACGCCGGTACCGCAATCCTGGCCCATATTGCCGAAAGCCATACATTGAACGTTGACGGCGGTACCCAGATCATCCGGTATTTTATTGATCCGGCGATAGACAATGGCGCGCTGATTGTTCCAAGAATCAAATACGGCCCGGATAGCTCCGGACAGTTGCTGGTTGGCATCCTGAGGGAATTCGAAATTTTTTTCTTTAACGACCAAGGCTTTATACTCCCGAATAATATCCTGCAATACGTTGGCCGGGAGTTCATAATCGAAAATAAGGCTGAGCCGGCGTTTGTGTTTTTCCACGATATCGCCGAACTGAGAATGGCTGATCTCCAACACCACATCCGAGTACATCTGGATAAAACGCCGGTAACAATCGTAAGCAAAACGCTCATCTCCGGTAAGGGCGGCCAGACCCAGCACGGATTCGTCATTCAGTCCCAGATTCAGAATGGTATCCATCATGCCCGGCATGGAAACTGCCGCGCCGGAACGAACTGACACCAGCAGGGGGTTGTCTTTGCTGCCAAAATGTTTGCCGGTTCTTTCTTCAAGCTTCTGCATGGCAGCCAGGATATCGTCCATCAAGCCGGGGGGAAACTCGCCCTGCAAATCTTGATAGGCGTTGCAAGCCTCCGTACTGATGGTAAACCCGGGCGGAACCGGTAAACCTATATTGGTCATTTCAGCCAGGTTGGCGCCTTTCCCGCCTAACAGCGACTTCATGCCGGAATTTCCCTCATCAAATCCATAAACCAATTTTTGCATCTACACTATTACCTTCTTTCACTGATGTTTCATCAAGACAATAATCATGCCCGTAACCCGGAGCATTATAGCCAAACAAAAAAAAACCAACCCGTTATAGACTTTTCCCCGGCATTTTATTGTCATGCACTTACTGTCAGCAAAAAAATGGCAATACTGTCGTAGTTATCTAAAAC
>DATMYB010000106.1:0-4041 GCA_035561215.1 Syntrophomonas sp.
AATAAAGATTGAGATAGTGAAAAATCGTATAAAGCTTGCTGCTTCCGCATAAGGTCAGGAACAAGCAACCCAGAGCCTAAGAACAAAATGAAAGGATGTGTTTACAGATGACAAGAGAGGTGGTAATTGCCAGCGCATGCCGTACGGCTGTAGGTTCTTTCGGCGGAAGCCTGAAAGATGTACCTACCCCCCAACTGGGTGCGCTAGTGATTAAAGAAGCTCTGCAAAGAGCAGGGTTAAATGGTGAACAAGTAGATGAAGTCGTTTTCGGCTGTGTTTTGCAGGCCGCTCAGGGACAAAACGTCGCTCGTCAAGCCATGATCCAGGCCGGCTTACCCCAGGAAGTGACCGCTTTTACCATTAATAAAGTCTGTGCGTCGGGTTTACGTTCGGTCAGTTTGGCCGCCCAGATCATAAAGGCCGAAGATGCCGACGTCATTATAGCCGGCGGTATGGAAAACATGAGCAACGCGCCCTTTGCCCTGGCTAAAGCCCGCTATGGCTATCGCATGGGCACAGGGGAACTCATTGACTGCATGATCAAGGACGGTCTTTGGGAAGCCTTCAATAATTACCACATGGGTATTACCGCTGAAAACGTTAACGAACAGTACGGGATCACCCGCGAAGAGCAGGATGAATTCGCTTTTCGCAGCCAGGAAAGAGCGATCGCCGCTATTGCCTCCGGCAGGTTTAAGGATGAAATTGTACCGGTGGTACTTAAAAGCAAAAAAGGCGAGACCGTCTTCGATACCGACGAATATCCCAAACAAACCAGTATGGAAAAAATGGCCGCTTTAAAGCCTGCCTTTAAAAAGGATGGCAGCGTAACTGCAGCCAATGCCTCGGGCATTAATGACAGCGCCGCTGCAGTGGTGGTAATGTCCAAGGAAAAAGCAGATCAGTTGGGCATTAAACCGCTGGCCAGAATTGTAAGCTATGCCTCCGGCGGCGTGGATCCTAAAATAATGGGAGTCGGCCCCATTCCGGCCACCAGAAAAGCGCTGGCCAAAGCCGGACTGACCATTGACGATATCGATCTGATCGAAGCCAACGAAGCCTTTGCGGCGCAATCCATCGCCGTAGGCAGAGAATTGGGCTGGGCTGATCACATGGATAAAGTGAATGTAAACGGCGGCGCTATTGCCATCGGCCATCCCATCGGATCGTCCGGATGCCGCATCTTGGTAACATTGCTGCATGAAATGCAGAAACGGGAATCCCGCTACGGCTTGGCCACTTTATGCATCGGCGGCGGCATGGGAGCTGCCGTGATTGTGGAGCGCATATAGCCGTCTTATTACAGGATCACCCTTGCTTGATTGCTTAGCGGCATGGAGAGCTGGATCGGTCACAAAACTAAGATCTAAAACCCCGGGTATTATAAATAAAAAATAAATGGAGGAAATACAATGCCACATAATAATTATCTTTACCAAACCCGTGATATCAAATTCCAGATCAAGGAATGGCTGGACATGAATAAACTCTTGTCTTGTGACGGTTATAAAGATTACTACGGAATTGATGATATCGATTCGTTCCTGGAGGTAAACGCCAAGGTCTGTCGGGACGTAATCTGTCCGGCCAACAAAGATGCTGATGAAATAGGCATGAAATTTGTGGGCGGCGAAGAACATGCCGTCATCAGTCCCGACGCATTCAAAGCCGTTTACAACACGGTCATGGAAGCCGGTCTGGGACCCCAATGGGGTGACCGTCAATCGGAAGGCCGTATGCCTCTGGCCTGGTATGCCCCGATTTTGGAACAGCAGGTAGGCGCATCTCCGGCCATGGTCATGCTGTGGTGCCTGACCCAGGGCGCTACCACCGTACTCCAGTTTGAGGGCACCCAAAAACAGCAGGAGATTTTCCTGCCCAAAATGTTTACCGGTGAATGGGGCGGCACGATGGGTCTGACGGAACCGGGAGCCGGCTCGGAAGTAGGAGCTTGTTCCACCAAGGCATTTGCCACGGATACCCCCGGATTATACAAGATAAAAGGTCAAAAATGTTTTATTACCTCCGGCGACCATGACTGTGTGGAAAATATCATCCATCTGGTCCTGGCCAAAACCGAAGGCGCTAAAGAAGGTACGGCCGGTATTTCCCTCTTTATCGTGCCCAAGTTCTGGGTCAATGACGACGGCTCCCTGGGGGCGTGGAATGATGTGACCACTGTAAACATTGAACACAAACTGGGATTGCACGGTTCCTCCACCTGTACCCTGGCCTTAGGAGAGAACAACAATTGCCTGGGCTGGCTGGTAGGCGACGCCTTCCCCGTTGACGGACGCGGCAAAGGCATGGCGCAAATGTTCCGTTTCATGAACGAAGAACGTCTGAACACCGGCCTGTTTGCTCTGGGAGCCTTGGGCGCAGCCTACTACGCTGCCCTGGACTATGCCAAAATCAGAGTGCAAAGTAAAAAGGCAACTGATCCGAAAGGACCCAGCGTACGGATTATTGAGCATGAAGACGTACGCCGCATGCTGATGTACCAGAAATCATGCATGGAGGCCATTCGGTCTTTAATCTATCAGACCTATTTTTATGTCGATCTCTCCCACGAATCAGCCGATCCGGCTGAACGCCAATACGCCGATGACATGTTTATGATCAACAATCCTCTGTGCAAGGCTTATGCCTCGGACATGGCCTGGATTCTTACCCAGGAAGCTATTCAGGTCCATGGCGGTTACGGCTACATGGAAGAGTACTCTCCGGCCTCATTGGCTCGCGATTGTAAGATCTATTCCCTGTGGGAAGGCACCAACTTTATCCAGGCGCAGGATTTCACCGGCCGCAAGTTCACCATGAACAGCGGCGAGCCCATTAAAAAATGGCTGGCAGAAATCGCTGCTTTTGCGGCTGATAAAAAAGCGCCGGAATTTACCGCTGAATTCGCCATGCTGGAAGAAGCCCTGGCTGCTTTCAATAACATAGCTGCGCTGAATATCGACTGGAACCGAAACAACATCCCGTTGAGACAGCTTTTCGCCACCCGCACCATGCATGCGGCCGCACGATTGTATTGTGGCAAGCTGATGCTGGACCAGGGGCTGCTGGCAGCCGGTAAGCTGGCTGAACTTGGTGACGACCATTTCGACGCCAATTTCTATAAAGGAAAAATCGCCAGTGCCCGCTTCTACGTGTTGAATGTGGTACCGGAAGTATTGGCGATGGAAAAAGCGATGAAACTGGCCGACACCAGCTCCATCGACTGCCCAGAGGAAGCTTTTATGTAACCGGCAGGATGCCGACCCGTAGCGGGCGGGATACCTTAATATAGCTGGCCAAAAAGCCGCTGTCCACCGATTTGTTAATTGCTATCCGGCCGGACAGCGGCTTCACTTTTACCCTTCTCGATTTCAACTGGTTTTAAGTTCCAGGATAATGTACTCCCAGTACTTTTACATGGTAGAACACGATCAGAACCAGGGCATGTTATGTCGTCCAAGATAAAACGCTCTTTAAAAGATGTTTATGAAACTACTGTCAATGAGTGATTGTAATCTCCGTATCAAAGAAAATAATTGATTTGATTTCCTTATCATTGATGACTTTTTCAAAGGTTTTTATAAACCACATACCATCCGTACCGATAACTTGCAGACCGGTAAGAACACTGGTTGTTTCCGAGGTTCCATCCTCATAATTTATCTTTATAGGATAAATATCCGCATCCTCCTTTAGTCCGAGCGTTTCCCCGTTTTCCGTTTTCCAGTTTTCTGAAGCTTTAAAAATATCTTTTGAAGAATGACTATCAAGATGTAAGGCAACTGAAATAGGCGAAATTGAGACCGTCTTCAAAATTGCTTCATAGCCAAAAATGGTCATACTTTTATCTAATTGATAGGTGGTTGAGTAGTTCTTGAAGTTAAGCTTGAAACGGGTCTCCCATTTACCCGGTACAGCGGTAGTGAACTCTCCGGGAATTGTATCCGCCCCTTGTAAATCCGTAAATTTCAGATGAATTTCTTTCCCCATAAAGCTATCTCTGTTTTTTATGCGCATAACCATGCTGATTTTATTATCGTT
>DATMYB010000107.1:0-6618 GCA_035561215.1 Syntrophomonas sp.
TCAAGCATTACATGGGATATTACAACATTTTGTACTATACAAGGCACCACCTATTTAGCCGCATATCAAATTGCCCGCTGTATAATCTGCCGAAAGAACTGGCCGAGTATTCGGCAGGGGAGGGTTCTTGAGGGAGACGTAAGCCGATCAGACCGCCATACTATGGTATAATGGTTAGCGTACAATGCACCAAGGAGGACAGTTTAAGTGGATAACAGCAAAGAGATAGAAATGATGCGCAAGCTGATCGAACAGAAGAAGGCTAAAAGCGCTTCTCAGGGGAGCGTAAAGAAGGGGCCGGAAGATTTTTACGGCAACACCCAGCCCAGTAATAAGAGAAAGAAAAAAGGCGGCCTACCCCCCAAGTAGTCAAGAATTGAGGTTGTTTATATGAAGTCACTGGTTTTGGCGGAGAAACCGAGCGTGGCCCGGGAGATAGCCCGGGTTTTAAAATGCAGCCATAAGGCCAAAGGCTACCTGGAAGGGGAGCAATACGTAGTTACCTGGGCCCTGGGGCATCTGGTAACCCTGGCCGAACCGGAAGACTATGATCAAAAACTGAAGGAATGGCGTCTGGAAGATCTGCCCATGCTGCCCCCGCGGATGAAGCTCAAGGTGATCCGGCAGAGTGCCCATCAATATCAGGTGGTAAAAGGGCTGATGAAGCGCCAGGACATAAAAGACCTGGTCATAGCCACCGATGCCGGCCGGGAAGGGGAGCTGGTGGCCCGCTGGATCATGGATATGGCCAATTGGAAGAAGCCTTTCCGCCGTTTGTGGATTTCCTCCCAGACCGATAAGGCGATCCGGGAGGGTTTTGCCAGCCTGCAGCCGGGGGCTGACTATAACAAGCTGTACGACGCGGCCGTCTGCCGGGCTGAAGCCGATTGGCTGGTGGGCTTGAACGTCACCCGCACCCTGACCTGTAAGTTCAACGCCCAGCTCAACGCGGGACGGGTGCAAACTCCGACCCTGGCTATGATCGTGGAGCGGGAAAACGAGATCAAGAACTTTAAACCAGTCGACTACTGGACAGTGAGGGCTGATTTTGGGGATTATTACGGTGACTGGCGCGGGCCTTCCGGAGGGCGGCTCTTTGATCAGGCCCGGGCTGAGCAGATAGCCGCCCGGGTGACCGGGCAAAAAGGGCGCATCGTTGAGCTTAAGACCGAGGCCCGGCAGGAGCCTCCCCCGCTGGCTTACGACCTGACCGAACTGCAGCGGGACGCCAACCGGCGTTATGGCTGGACGGCCCAAAAGACTTCGGGAGTTTTGCAGGGCCTCTACGAAGAACACAAATTGGTAAGCTACCCGCGCACCGATTCCCGTTATATAAGCAGCGATATTGTGCCCACCCTGGCCGCCCGTTTAAAAGGAATGAACAGCGGACCTTACGGGGAATTGCTTAAACCGCTTTTGCAGCAGCCTATAAAGCCGGGCCGGCGTCTGGTGGATGACAGCAAGGTGAGCGACCACCATGCCATCATTCCCACCGAACAGACCTTGAATCTCAATCATCTGGACCAGGAGGAAAAGCGCCTTTACGACCTGATTGCCCGCCGCTTCATAGCGGTGCTCTATCCCCCCTACCGCTACGACCAGACCAGCCTAGTCACCGAGGTAGGAGGAGAGCGCTTCTATTCCCGGGGTAAAGTCGAGACCGCCCGGGGCTGGAAAGCGGTTCAGTCAGTTTTGCCGGATAAAGATGATAAAGAAGAACAACTGCCGGAGCAGGCTCTGGCCCTTCATCAAAAAGGGGAAAGCCTGGCGGTAAAAAGCTGTAAAACCACTAAAAATAAAACCCGGCCGCCGGCGCGCTACAATGAGGCCACCCTGCTCACCGCCATGGAGCAGGCCGGGCGGCTGGTGGAAGATGAAGAACTGAGGGAATCCATCAAGGGAAGCGGGCTGGGAACCCCGGCCACCCGGGCGGAAATCATAGAGAAGCTGATCCACGCATCCTATATCGAAAGACACGGCAAAGAGCTGGTTCCCACTTCCAAGGGAATTCAACTGGTGGGCCTGGTGCCTCCCGCTCTGCGCTCTCCCGAGTTGACCGCCCAGTGGGAACAGAGGCTGACCGACATTGCCAAAGGCCGGGAAAAAAAGAGCGCCTTTATGGAAGACATCAGAAAAGACGCGACCCGGCTGGTGGAAGAGGTTAAAAAAGATGACTCCGAATACCGGGCGGACAATGTTTCCAAAAGCAAGTGCCCGCTCTGCGGCCGCTACATGCTGATAGTGAATGGAAAAAAGGGACGCATGCTGTCCTGCCCGGACCGGAACTGCGGCCATCGCCAGCCGGAAAAGGAAAATCCCTACGGCCGGATGGGAAGCAACAGCCGCGTCAACCAAAAGCTGATCGCCCGCTACAGCGACAAAGAAGAACTCGGCACCAACCTTGGCGATCTGCTCAAAGCCGCTCTGGCCAAAAAACAAGACCAGGAAAAATGAGTTCGGGGACGACTCTTGAACTCATTTTTGCCCTTCGAAAAACAGTGCCAGGAGACGCTGTCGGCGGCAAGTATATTTAAGTGATGGGATAGAAACCTCCCTCAAATAAACACTGGAAACCCCTCTCGGCTAATCGTTAAACATAAAGTCTGACCATTTGCAGGGATAGGTTGAATAGTGCTCTCTCCAATAGAGTATTCGTTCGATATACTGCTCTTTTCGTTTCTCCACAGCTTCCTTGCATTCTTCAATGCCATACCGCCTGATAATCGCCGTCAAATCATAAACAGGGAATCCTATCGCATGACCGTTGGCGTGAACCACCCCGCAAGCCTGCCCTATGGCGTGGCACAAAGCAATATCTTCAGGGGAATGGATTTCCTTTGCCACAGCGTGAACCTGTAAAATCGCCTGTTTTGCAACGGGCATCTTTACTTTGCCCGCAGCCCAATCCTTTGCCGTCGTTACCGCTTCTTCAAAGCGTCTTTCGCCCGGATAACGAGCGTTTAGCTTTTGAACGGTTTCATCAGCGAACTCAAACGCCCACAAGACCATCGTTCTATGGTTTTGCTCTTGTATTAGATTTATCAAGTCTTGCAAAAACTCGCTGTCCTTTGCAAAGAGGATTTGATTTTTTCTTTTGATTCTATCCCGTACCTCGCCAATCCAATCCATCCTTTTACCCTCCCAACTTCAGCACTGTACTGCCTTGCCTTTTCAAGGAAAAAGTCGGAAGCATTGGGTAGTTCCATTGTAGGAAATCCTTGAATGTTTTTTGAAGATCCAAGATAGCCAATAATGATATTAGCAAATCTTTAGTAAAAATTGATTAAATCTGTACACCTTAAGTTTATCAATATTTATGAACTAGCAGGAATAGGGTTACGCGGTTTTATACTTTTCAATTCTTCTTGAATTTTTGCTTTTTCCTTTTCACTTGTACGCGCAGCATTCATATGCTCCTCAATAGCTCCCTGTCCTTTAAGATGTTTTTCATCAGGAAACATCGGATACACTCCGGCGGTCAGCTGTCCTTTAAGATGTTTTTCAACTGCGCCCGCATCATACTTCACAAAATTCTGATTAGGACATTCCCCGCATTTCATCTTACCGCCGCCAGATTTTGGACAAAGTGGCGACCATTCGTTTTGGCAGACGGGAACATATCCGGCAGAGCCTTTTTTAGCGTTTTCCCATCGTTTGGCGTAAACGTCATCGCGCCCCGCGAACAACGATATAAACAGTTCCACTTTTTCGGTTGGCGTACTGTAATTATGAATACCCGCTGGCGGTTCCTGTACAACCTCGTCAATATGTGTGAACCGTTTGACATGGCGCCCGCCCAGTTCGACAATTTCATTCCACATCGCCGCCGGACGTGCCCAAAGCCCGCCATCGCCATACAATGCCCGGTAAATCACCACTTATTCCAGCGTTTCACTGTGGGTCGCCGTGCCGATAACTTCGTATTCGTTGCCTTTGAAGTGGACGTATTTACCCAGTTTAATATACATATCAAAGCATCTCCAAAAATCTTGCCGACATTGATAATTAATGGTTCTATAACTGGTCCGTATTGCGGATATATGCGGTGTTTTTACCGGCACCCGTCTTGATTATATACCTTTCTTTCAGTAATGCCGCCAAGGTAATCTCCACAGTCGAGATACTTATATCCGGGCATTTTTCTAAAATCATACGCTTTGACAGCTTTTGCAAGGTACTGTCAAACAGCTTGCGAATCCGTTCCGGCTTGGAAAGACTGCGGTTTTGCATCAATTCTACCCGAGCCGAAAACTCTTTGTAGGCATTTAATATAACCTCCAAGTAATACCTGAAAAACTGCAGGTAAAAGTTTTGCCCTTCATGCCATTCAGCTGAGCTGTCGCAAAAGTACCTCGTAATAGGTCTCCTCTGTTTTTTCAATAATCATTTCGATACTAATATACTTGCCCACAATGTATCCTGAACGGTAAAGGAGCAGCAGGGTCAGCAGGCGACTCATGCGTCCATTACCATCGTTAAAGGGATGAATGCATAAAAAATCTAAAATGAACATGGGAATCAGCAGTAAGGGATCATATTTTTCAGCGTTGATCGCATCTATAAAGGTATTGGTTAGGCGGTCAACAGCCTCAGGGGTCTCAAAAGCAGTCAATGGTTTAAAGCGTATTTTGCTCTGGCCGAAAGCATCTGTTCAGTAAGCAGAAGTCAATCAAACGTGGCAGAATAAATATTTTCCTTATATACTGGTTAATACCGTCCGCCAATCAGATTCTCCAGTGCGAGCGGGTCCACGTCGGCGAGGCATGCAGAATCCCCGGCAATCAGACCCGCCTTCTCATGCCAGAACTCACTAAACAGGATGTAGAGCGGCTTGAGCCGATCAGTATCGCCGCCCTCCGCTAATGTTTTGGCAAGGAAATCGATGGCGAAATACATGGTCTTGCTTTCAAAGCATATGTGCGGGTGCGGACCAGGGGCATCGATTATCCAGATAATTAAGTTCCCCACCCGTTGCAGACCATAATGGGGGGTTATGCCGAGCGCTTGACAGAAAGGGATAAGTTGGTCGTTAAAATCCATTTTCGAACGGCAATTTACAATGACCAGGTACTTGGAAAGGCTATCCGTGGAAAAAACATGCGCGAAATCGACACGTTCTACATCTCCATGTTGCTTTTCATAGGCAAGATCAATTCCAGTACATTCTTTGAATCTGACGAGTGCGCTGGGGAGAAAACGCGTGAGGTCAAGTTGGGGATTCGATGCTATTGCAACGCTGCCGGGGATTTTAGCAGCGATGAACAAGCCCGATGCTCCTCCGGATGAGATTGAATAGAAGATAATCCGCTCGTTAGGGATGCCGAGGCATTGCGCCACGCTCGTGACGAGCTTTGCCGTCGCGTCGCGGTAGTCTCGTTCATGCGTGCCGTAGAACCAACCGACAGGAATGTCTGACTCAAAGTACATCGGATCTTCAATGCTTAGCAGATGTCCTCTCAGAAACGTATTCCATGACCACTTATGAAAGCGGGGGAGTGGCCCGTGCGCAATTGTCTCATCATCGCGCATGGTATCCAGCACAACATAAAGGTAATCGTATTTGCTTGCATGGTAAAAGCACTCGAAGCGCGCACCATCAACCTTCGTATGGAACCTGCCTTCGGGCACTTTGTCGATGCGCGTGGAATCGATATGTACACTTTTGGCTGTGAGGGCCGATGCATCGGCTGATCGGTATCTTTCGCATCGGTGTACTTCGAGCGTTTCGGAAAGGTTGACCGCTGTGCCTTCGCTACCGTATTCGCAGGCTATATTTTCGAGAAATCCGATTGCTGGGAGGCTACTATTGCCATCCCCCCTCTTTTGATGCTGTACCAAGTCGGTTTGGTTTTTCTGCCCTTTTTTCATTACAGCTAATCCTTCCATTTTTTAATGGGGGGTATCCACTGGACTCCACTACAACTATATATAGCATTTAGTTTCAATTCGCGGAGTATAACCCCACCGCCTTTAGCCTTAAAAACAAACCCGGGAAGGGCATCTCCCGCGCAACTCTTTGTTCATATGGATTCGCCTTTTTCGAAGGCTCTGTTTGTGTATCGCCTTCGGGATAAGCCACCGTAGGGGGAGAGGAATCGGACGGTAGCCATCCAGGCCCGAGGTACGAAACGTGAGCCAATAGAAAGGGTGTTTTCATTTTATAAACAGATGCTCCCAGATGGAAATATATTTAAAAGATGGCTCCTGTTAATTTAGCGAGAGCTTACTCGCAAAGGAGTAATTAATGATACTGTAGATGGGGGTTTGTTTATATGCCTCCTCATCATGCATCCTATCAACGATTTCATCAGTATTGAGCTTACCTAGTTGCTTGACTATTTCATCCATGGTTTCTATTTCCTGATCGGTTAAATACTTGCCTTCGAATCCTTGAATAGGTTTAAATTTGTACCCCACATTTTCTCCATACTCAACCGTTTCAAAACAAACATTTTCAAGCAGGATAATCTGATCGTGACCAACGGGTAGGGCTCCCTTCGGCCATGCTTCGTATACTAATCCAGTAATTGCTTTTCCGTGTCTCTTGAAATTTAACTCATCCGAATACCAAAGCATCTTCATCAGTTTAACCTTATGAAGCGCAACCACCTGTAAAGC
>DATMYB010000108.1:0-6534 GCA_035561215.1 Syntrophomonas sp.
GGTTTTAGAGGACTCTTGGAACGCCCAAGACATCGGCTACCCGGCGGAACTCAAAGCCCGTGCTGAACGGGAGTTGGAGAAGCTATCCCGCCCCCGGTTCAACTACACCATAACAATGCTTGACTTGCGCACGACTACGGGCTTTCAGCATGAAACTTTCAAGCGAAGCGACACGATAGATATAATTGACGAAGATTTTGGCACTAACACGCAAGCGCGGATAATCCGGCACCGCTACAACGTGTTTCAAAAGTGGCTATGCGAAATAGAGGTTGGCGATCCGCTGGAGAAAACCGGGGTTAACATGCTGGCGAACTCGATTGTGGCGGCAGATTATGTCAATTCTAGTGTGAAGCCTAATACGACGTTTCAGAACATGCTTAAGGCCAAGATAGACACGGCGGCTACGGAGATTAACGGGGCGTCGGGTGATTATTCGCTCATTAACGGGGTTTCGACTTGGTTTGAACGTGTGAACGGCGTATTGACGGGCAATGTACTCCGCATAACTCCGGTGGGCATAATTATTTCCTCTGACGGTGGGCAGGCGTGGGACTTGGCCATCAACGGTGCGGGAATAAACGCTAACATGATAAATACCGGGGAACTCAACACTGGCTTGGTGCGCGTCATATCTCCCGGCAGCAAGGTCATAATTGACGCTAACGGATTGGAGGTAGTTGACGGGAAAATCTACGGCACTCATATCAAATCCGGCGCGAAAGATAATGTCACGGATTTTATCGAAATGACTGCTGATGGTAAATTAAACGTCTACGGCGGCGGCATCAAAGGCTTAGTGCTCAGCACCGACGAGGACTTTGGCGGGAGAATCGACTTCCTCAACTCTGCCGGGGCGGTTGCGGCTACGCTGCGCGGGACATATGATGATGCGGGTAATGACTTGTTTCTAAGGCTGTACGGTTCGAATACTTTCCGCATTTTGGGTAACATAAGCACCTCTCAGTCCATAACGGGGGCTAATGTTACTGCTACCGGCAAAGTAGAGAGCGGCGGCTATATGGTGTGCGGCACTAATTTCTTTTGTAATGGCAGCGAAGCAGATTTTGCTGGCAGCGTTTATATCGATGGTGATTTGGAAGCATATGGCCCAGACAAAAATTGCGTCGTTGCTACCCAAGATTACGGCTTCCGGGCCTTGTCTGCCAGGGAGGGGCCAGAAATACGACTTATTGACGAAGGGCTGGGAACCGTTACTAGCGGGTTTTGTCGGATAGAAATAGACTCTATTTTTATGGAATGTATTGAACCCCATACGGATGACTCGCCGTGGCTGATACACTTGACGCCTTACGGCAATAAAACTTTGTACGTGGATGAAGTCGGAGACGGTTACTTCGTTGTGGGCGGTTCTGCCGATGGACAGTTTGCTTGGTCCCTGTCAGCGGTAAAAATAAACTGTGTGGGAACTTATTTAAGAGAGGTGGTTAGATAATGGCAATGACTAAAGAGGAAATCTTAAAAAGGATCGGTATTGAACAGACAAGAATAGCCAGCATTGATAAAAACATGACTGGCCTTGTCGGACAAAGGGAACGGTCGCAGGAGGAGGAAGCGCGGTTGCAAGCCTTGTATGAATCTATGCTTGCAGAAGAAGATGCCGCCGCTACAGAGGAAGTCGCAGAGGGACAGCCGGAGGTTTAATCCTCCGGCATAATAATTACGGCTTGATTAAGCGTTTCATCCCATTCGACGGTTGCGCCCAACGCTTCCGCAACCCAACGGGCTGGAAGGAACGTGCGGTCACTGACTATCTCAGGTGCGACGTCCATTTCGACTGGCTCGTCGTTGACTAGCATTGTGGTACTGCCGATAGTGAGTTGCAAAACGGTATCATTTAGCGTGATTGTTACGGTCTGGGCCTCCGGTGACCATGCGACACCGTCCTCAGCGACACCAAGACTGTAGGCCAAATAGCGCACCGGGACATACGTCCTATCATTCTTGATGTACGGTGCTACGTCCATTTGCCGGGTCTCGCCGTTGATTGTATAGGTGAGGCTATCAGGCGTAAATGCGGCCACTGCTATTTGCGGTGATACTGCCGTAGTCAAAGCGGAAGTTGTGATGCTGCTTGATGATCTGTGGCCCCTGCCGCCGCTGGATTGATAGCGCGGTAGCCAGTTAGCCGGGAAATAAGTCTCTATCCAGCCGTCATTAATGCCGTCGCCCTGATCACCCATGTATGCATCATAGGGGGCATTTTCGAGGCAAACAGGGAGTCCGGCGATAAAGGCATCCATTTGCTCTGATTTATATAGACCACCAGAATAGACCAAACCGGTTACGCTTTCCCGATCGAAGCCAACTGTATTATACGTTTCGTATAGTCGCCATTGGTTGGTTAGTTCGAACACAAAACGGGTTACTTTGTTGGGGGTTCCGTCCCATGATTGGAGCGTCACAGTAAAATTAAAATATTCGGTTGAGTAGACATCTTTATAAACTGCTGCCCGGACGGAACCGGTTGATTCAATTTGAGAAAAGTCCATAACAGCGTGACTTATGGCGTCAGTGCTCATTTGCCCGGATTGTTTTAACTCTTCCTTATCGCGCAAGTAATCGTTATAGTCATAGCCTGCCGCCGTCCCGACCATGACGACCAGCAGGGACAAGACAACAATTGCGAGGGAAAGTTTTTTCATGGCGAAACCTCCGATCGTTTTTCTTTTATAAATATTATATTAAGTCGCAATATCGGTATTTGCGTCTGAAGCGGGTATTTCTTTATGGGCTTTTCGGTAGCTGATTAAAGAGCCGTTGATTCTTGATGCCAGTCCGCCTATGCCATTGCCAGAGAAAACGGCGTTGTATGGAACTCCTTCCTCTTCGCAGTTGATAACTAAATACTGCGTTTCATGTACGTTTGACTTTTGTGCTCCCAACGCGAATACGCCTAGAAGAAGAACCCTGCCGGCAGTAACGTCTTTTGTTATTTGTTCGTGGGTTTTTAATTCTAGCGATTTAACGTTTTCCCAAGGAGTAATAATGGGAGAACTGCCATTTTCGTAAGTAAATCCAATTCCTTCGGACATGGATTTGAGATTGCCATTTGAAACTACGTTTATGTAAGGACTTCCCCCAAGATATTTGATTGGCGTCCCTTTAATTTGTATTTGCTGTTGTTGTTTCCCTTCTTCGTAGTCTTGGGCAACAATCAATACAATTGCGAGTACAACAAAAAATATTATCCAAAAGCCTAATCCCATAGTCAATCCCTCCTTTTAAAAAGTATATACTATATTGTAATATTTAGGCAATAAATGGTAGTGTAGAACATAACTAAACGGTCTCCCAGCGGGCACAGTAGCCCGCTTTTTTGTTAGCCATCCCGTTCGCGGGGTGGCTTTCTTTTGGAAAAGATGGTATCAGGAGCGCTTATTCTTTAATTCGACTGTAAGGAGTGTGATATGAGCTTGCAACAGGCGTTTATCCGGGCGCTGGAACTGGAATATCTTTTAAAGCATCATTCTATCATTGAAAGTTTGTTACAAAGCCTGGTATCGGAATTAGAGGCTTTCATGCAACAGCAATTCAGCGAATCGGAATTAATAGAAACATTGTCCATGGGCAATCGGGTATTGACTGACGTTCCCCGGGTTTCAAGTCCTGACCCGGGCGCTAAGATGACTCGAATCGTTCAGAATCTACCCGGTCAGGTTGATAGGCTTAAGCTGCAAGGTTGCAAGGAAATTATTGACGATATCAACACGGTGGATTTGACGCTTAAAAAGCTGGAGATAACCTTGCGGGCTTTGACCAAGGAAGAACGGCAGATCATGCAGTTATACTTCCTGGAGGGGCATACTTGGGAGCAAGTTGCAGATAAAATGCAAATGAGCCTGCTTCAAGTAAAACAGCGGCGAAAACGTGCGATTGAAAGGCTCGTGCCTGTTACCCGGATCAGCTTATCAGACTACCGGAGAATTGTTGAACTGATCGAGGGAAACAGGTAAACAGAAGCCGGCGCATGGCGTAAAACTGGCGGACTAGTTCCTTTTTAAAAGCGCGAACAATATCGTTGTTATCCAGATAGGTTACAAGTAGAGTTGCTTGTTCTTCATTGAGATAATAGACTCTTTGGGGACGACCGCCTTTAGGGTTTAGCGATTTCAAATCGCTAAAACATAATTTCCCAAAATCCTCAAAATCGCTATGGCATCAAACCTGATTATAAGGAGTGGAGCGGAAACGGTGATCTGGTTGGCTTTGTAATTAGCTTAAACCTGCATCGGCGGCATCTTAATGAAAGCCAGCGTTCCATTATCGCAGCCAGGATTAAACCTATGTTTGAAGAAGCGGCAAGGGAAAGAAAACAATCTGGCTTGGTTCAAAATCGTTCTACCGTTAGCGCAAATTTGCGCGAACCGATTGAAGGACATAAAGCCGCCGAAGATGCCGCCAAGCTTCTTAATGTGTCAGCACGTTCAGCCGAATCCGGCAGCCGGGTTCTGGAGCACGGCGCTCCTGAATTAGTACAAGCCGTAGAGCAGGGTGCAGTCAAAGTGTCAACCGCCGCAACATTAACCAAATTACCACAAGCCCAACAAAAAGAGATTCTTGATCAGGGGCAAAGAACTGATTTAAAACCCGAGCAACTTGTACAAAATTTTGGGGAAGTTAAAACGCCCAAAGATAAAGAATCAACCGCTATTGCCGCCAAAGCCGTGGATATGAACCGGGAAACCTACCGCCAAGCCAAGGCCGTAGTCGATACTGTCAATGATGAACTATCCAGCAATGGACAGCAGAGCCCCCTTCATTCGCAAGACTGATTATTGCAAATGTATTTCTATGTTTTAAGGGTGTGATTTGAAATCGCACCTTCCCATATCAGGTGTGTATCGATGCGGCCCCTCCTTGTACAAGAATGTTTTTCCTTACATGTGCAAGATGGATATGAACAAATTCAGCAATGCTTTAGTTGGATAAAGCGTTAAAGTATCAAAATATCGAAAGGATGTGGATATTATTATGAGTGGAAAAAATAAGGGAAAGTCACTGCCAATTGAAGCGCCTACTGACAAACCGCGCTTATCTGATGCAGGTGAAAAACTGTTGGAAGTTCTCAAGGTGCCGGAACTTCGGGCGCAGTCTGTAACCTCCATTTGCCAACATGCGGATATATCGCGCGATAGCTATTATAGGTTGTGGAAAAGCCCTGATTTCATGCAGGCATATTCTGGCCTTTGTAAGGATACTCTCCTGTCCTTTGCTTTGCCGGCCAGTCAAGCGCTGGGAAAACAGGCTGAAATGGGAGACGTCCAGGCAATCAAAATGATATTGGAGATGGCCGGCGTTTATTCCCCTTCGACCAAGATTGAAACAACGGTCAAGCATGACATCGGGCCTAATTTATTGGAGTTGTATCACGCCCGGCAGAGGGCCATAGAGTAAGGAAATTATAAAGGGTAGAGCAATTTGCGCTACCCTATAATCCAACGCCGGCAGCAGCGTTATCATTGAACAAGCTTCCTTCCCGGATATACCGGCGAACCATAGCCTGGGAGTGGTGGCCGGTCTGATTCATTATTGCCCGCTCCGATACGCCGTTCATAGCGGCAGAGGTAGCCAGTCCGGCCCGGAGAGAATGACCGCTGTATTGGCTGGCATCAAGTCCCGCAGCTTCCGCACAGCGCTTTACTATAAGGGCTACAGCCTTGTCTGATAGTCTCCCCTCCTGCAGATTGCCATGGCGATTAATGGAACGGAACACCGGGCCGGAGGTTATGCCGGATTGCTCCAGCCATGTTTGAAGCGATCTGACCGGGCAGGTATCGCAGTATGAGCCGTAAGGAATACCAACCTTGCGGCCCTTCCCTTCCTGGTCAGTTTTGCTGTGCCTGAGAGTTACGACGATCCCCTCCCGCTTGAACTCCAGATCCTCCACGTCGATATTGACCAATTCACTACGCCGGAAAGCGCCGGCAAAGCCAACGAGCAGCAGCGCCTGGTCACGAACTCCCAGCAGGTTATCCGGCAGGGCGCTGACCATGGCTTTTATATCTGCGGTGACGGCGGGAGCCTTCCCTTCCTGGGCGGTACCGATGGTGCGCTTGATTCCTGCCCAGACTTCTTTGACCAGCGCGGTTTTGGTAACGTCATCATGACCGGCAGAGGTATGGGCTTTGCTGATCGATATTAACCGGCGTTCGATCGTCGCGGCCTTATATCCCCTTCCCGCCAGATCAGCCAGATATGCGGCCACGGTTTCCGGAAACGCTGGGATTGGCTGCAGGCTATGACTGCCGCACCAGCCGGCAAAGTCTGCCCAGTCAGAGCGATAAGCCTTCAATGTGTTCTCAGCCTTGGCTTTATCGATGTATTCCTGCACTCTGCCGGCTATTATCTCCAAGCCGTTATCTGATGCCAACGATATATCATTCATGTAATTACCCCCTTTGTTTTTGGTTCTGACTTCCGATAGGGTTCACTTATCGGAACCTTGTAAGTATAGTTTAATATATTTATTATAAAGTATCAATAAGTATTTACAATTAATTATAGCTTTGC
>DATMYB010000109.1:0-2561 GCA_035561215.1 Syntrophomonas sp.
ATGCTATAATAAGGACTTAATACATCAAGGGGGAGGTGATTTATACTTGGCACGAAAGAAACAAGACGGCACAAAAGACCTGTCGGGGGCAAATCAATCGTCGGAAAAACTGCTGATTATCATGGAATATCTTGCCGTACAAGCCGAGCCGGTCCGTTTGCTGGACATCGCCAAGGGAACCGGAATGAACACAAGCACCGCTTCGCGCTTTTTGGCTGCATTGGAGACGCGCGGATACATCGCTCAGGACAAATCGTCCGGCAGATATTATTTGACATACAAAATATGCTGTCTTGCCAATAAAGTCAGTTCAAGAATTGACATCCGCCAGATCAGCCTTCCTTACCTGAAAGCATTGTCACAAACCCTGAGTTGCACGAGCAATCTGGTTGTGGAATATGACCTCTCTGTCATGTATCTCGACGTGGTTACCGGCCCGCAGCAAATGCTTGTGCCGCTGAGATACATCGGCAGCGTCGCGCCGATGCATTGTACAGGCGCGGGAAAACTGCTGCTCACGCAATTCACTGACGAACGTCTGATTGAATTGGTAGAATTACGCGGATTGAAGTCATACACGGAAAATACGATCACAACGCTTAACGGGCTGAAAACCGAGCTTGCCTCCATCTCAGAGCACGGTTATGCCTTTGACAACGAGGAATGCGAAATCGGCACGCGATGCGTTGCCGCGCCCATTCGGGATTACACAAATAAGATCGTTGCCGTGTTAAGTATAAACGGAACGACCGCAAAGCTGACCGACGAATACATTGATGAGAATTTACATTATCTGCTTGACACGGCAGGTCAGATATCCGCTCAATTGGGGTATGAAAGCGTCTGATCTATTGAACCATACCCCAAACCAATACGGAAATCATGACCACCCGTAAAACGGGTGGTTTGCTCAGGGCTATAAGCCCTTGCTGCCGGCCGGCGCCTCAAGGCGCTGGCTTTTACTATGTTCAAGCCACTTTGCCTTCGCCGCTTTTGCTTCCCCTTAAAGGGATGCTTTGCTTGCTTCTCTATCTTTTAAAAGGGCCTAAATTCCAGGGTGCATTTTGTACTGACAATTCCACTGGGAGCAGTGCCTGATGCGAAGTGTGCAAAATTTCAATTAATGTGTATCTGTTCTGATTTAAATCAAACTTTTATGCCTGATCCGTGCAAATTTTCGACTGTTACACATATATTTGGAATATATTTACATATATCTTGAACTTTAATTGAAATTTTGGCCACCCGACTTCAGGAAATATCTTCGACCCCTTTGAGAAATCGGCTTTAAAAAACCCACATTATAGCGAAAAGGAATCCTCACAAATCATGTGAGGTTTTTCGAAGGTAATCGCAGACGACTATGTCATTGATCTGTACCCTGAATCTGCAAAGCTTTATGGGGCCAGAGACAAGGAGGAGGCCGCCACAAAGGCCATATACGTTCCTCTCGGGGGCGGTGAAGTCGGCGTTATCAGTTATGGCGCCAGCAGCACAATGATGACGGTGGATTCCATCGCCGTAATGGGCGGCAGGCCCGCGAATTTTTCCGATATCGCAGGCGGCGCAAACGCGGACAACATCTATGCGCATGCAAAACTGATCCTGGAGAAGAGCGACAAAAACCCGGAAGTGAAAGCGGTTCTCATTACCCTGACACTGGTCGCGCATTCTATGAAATTGTCAATCGACGCCATTATAAAGGCGATAAAAGAAGTACGGCCCCGGAACATTAAGCTTGTAGCCAATGTCCGCGCGGCGGGCGCGGCGAAAAAGGAAATGGATGTCGACGGCGCGAAAGCGGCGCTCACGGCAGCAGGCGTCATATGGCTCGACAGCCTGGAAAACGCGATCAAAAAGTGTATCCATGTATCAGGACGGGAATGGAACTGATAGAAGAATTAAAAGCAAAAGCCGCCTTGTGAAGGCGGCCTTGAAAACTAGTCAGGAAATCAATCATTCAGATATTGATTTAATTTCGTCCACGTTTCTTCCAGCAGTTCTTTATTCGCCTCATAATATACAAATTTTTTAACCTGTTCACTTTTGACCAGGTTGGCCCGCTTTAATAATTTTAAATGTACCGAAATCGTACTTGGCGCTAATTTTAAAATTTGCGATATACTTTGAGTTGTCGCGCTTCCCTGCCATAAAATTTTTAAAATTTTAACCCTGCTTTCATCGCCAAGAACTTTCATGATATCCATAATATCTTCAGGGATGTCTTTTGCCATCGTAATGGAATAAAAATCGAGATTGTAGTACAAAACCAATTCTGTATCTCTGATATCCATCATGAGATGCGGCCCGGTAAATACAGAAGGGAAAATATGAACAGATGAGATATCTTCCAGGTTCATTTCATAATTTACTTCTTTTTTCATTCTGAGTTTTTGGTTGATGATCTCCATTCCGCTGTGCAATTTTAAGATATACTCCAGCATATTTGTTCTGGAAGCAACCTTTTTCTGCTCTTCGATCGTGTTTGTCAGATGCTGTTTAATCGTTTTCCATTCCGATCCAAAAACCTTTCCCCAATACTCTTCAAATATCTTTATTAA
>DATMYB010000110.1:0-9564 GCA_035561215.1 Syntrophomonas sp.
GTTATATTAACGAATACATCTAAATATATTTATACTGTTATAGCCTGAGCTGCAATATTTAAGGGTATCCTGACCGCTGCGGCGCGGGTGCCTTAAAAGTCTAAATCCGAGGGAGGGAAGATGAGAAGTGGAAGGAAATCATATTTTAAACGATATCGCTGAACGTACAGGCGGCGATATTTATTTGGGGGTAGTAGGTCCGGTCAGAACGGGCAAGTCAACCTTCATAAAGAGATTTATGGAGTTGATGGTCTTACCCAACATAAAAGATATCTATGAGCGGGAACGGGCCAAAGACGAATTGCCCCAGAGCGGCGCCGGGAAAACCATAACTACTACGGAACCCAAATTCGTACCCAATGAAGCCGTCGAGATTACCACGCAAAACGGTCTTACTCTGAAAGTAAGGCTCGTGGATTGTGTCGGTTATACTGTGGATGGAGCTTTGGGGTATGAAGAAGATGAAGAACCCCGCATGGTAAGAACTCCCTGGTTTGACTACGAGGTACCCTTCGAAGAGGCGGCCGAAATAGGAACCAGGAAGGTCATTGCCGACCATTCCACCATAGGCATTGTCATGTTCACCGACGGCAGTATCAGCGACATACCCAGAGCCAATTACGTAGAGGCGGAAGAACGGGTCATAAGCGAACTAAAGGAGCTTAGAAAGCCCTTCATCGTGTTGCTGAATTCTATCCACCCCTTTGAAAAGGAAACTTTGGAACTGGCGGCGGAATTGGGCGAGAAGTTCAGTGTCGGTGTGATTCCCGTCAATAGTGCTACCATGAGCATAGAACAAATCTACAGCATTTTGGAGGAAATTTTGTATGAGTTCCCGGTACAGGAAGTCAACATTCGCCTGCCCCTGTGGGTGGAGGAACTGGAGGATGATTTCTGGCTGCGTGAGAATATGGAAAACTCCATCCGGGATATCTTGAGCGGCATTAGAAAAGTGCGCGACATCGAGGGCGCCATTGAAAAACTTTCCGAGGTCGAGAACATCAGCTACGTCAGCCTGGAAGAGATGGATCTGGGTACCGGCGCTGCTTCCATTGAAGTAACCGTACCGGAAGATCTCTTCTACAAGACCTTGAGCGAAGTGAGCGGTTTTGAGGTGGAAGGCAACCATCACATTATTCGGCTGATGAAAGATTTGAGCTATGCCAAAAAAGAATTTGACAAAGTATCCTCGGCGCTGGAGGAGGTCAAACAGTCCGGTTACGGAGTCGTCACTCCTCGTTTGGAGGAAATGATTTTGGAGGAGCCGGAACTGATCCGTCAAGGCTCGCGTTTCGGTGTCAAGCTGAAAGCCAAGGCGCCTTCTCTGCATATCATCCAGGCTGATATCACCACCGAGATTACCCCTATTATCGGGACTGAAAAGCAATGCGAGGAACTGGTTCGCTACATGCTGGACGAATTCGAAGAAGATCCCGCCAAAATCTGGGGTTCCAACATATTCGGCAAGTCGCTGCATGATTTGGTACGGGAAGGCATTCAGAACAAATTGCACCGGATGCCGGAAAACGCGCAACACAAACTGCAGGATACGCTGCAGCGCATTGTCAACGAAGGCAGCGGCGGCTTGATCTGCATCATCATTTAAAGTATTAAAACCAAACCTTATAGGGCGGTATACGACTGGCTCAGAGCCAGCCGTATACCGCCCTAACTTGTGCGCACCGGGAAATAATTGTTATAATGCAATAAATGATTCAAAATTTATAATTCGTTAGTCGAATGTATAAACATTCGCTCCGCATGTGGAAACATCTAGTGTTCCCCATGCGGAGCAAAGTGCTCCTTCATGTTTATACATTCAACATGATTAAATCAGGTTTTGTAGGGGAATCAATAAACGGAAAGTAGTATGGGCAATTAAGAACGAGGTGGTGCGATTGGCGGAGACTTCTATGCTGTTTAACATTGCGATCATATTTATTGCCGCTCTGGTCGGAGGAATGGTGGCGGAGGCGCTGAAGCAGTCGCCGTTGATCGGATATATGCTGGGGGGTATCCTGGCAGGGCCTTATGTAAGCGGTATGATCAGCGACATCGAGCTGGTGCACGGCTTCGCCGACATCGGCGTCATTCTGCTGATGTTCACCCTGGGAATAGAATTCTCGCTGGCCCGGCTGGCCAGCATCAAAAAGTTCGCCATCGGCGGAGGAGTGCTGCAGGTGGCGGCGGTGGTGATTCTGTCCGTACTGCTGGGCCGGTATCTGGGACTGACCGCCTATGAGTCGCTGTTTGTCGGCTGTACCCTGTCCATCAGCAGCACCATGATCGTACTGCGGGTTTTGGGCGATCACGGGGAACTGAATTCTCTGCACGGTCAGCTGATGATCGGTATTCTGATTGTGCAGGATCTGGTGGTTATCATTATGGTGTCGGTATTGCCGGATATCAAAACTTTTTCGGCGGCATCCATTCCGAATCTGCTGGAAGGCTTGTTGGTGGCGGCTGCAATCATTACCGCCGTGCTTTACCTGGCGCCCAAGATCATTCCGCTGTTTATGGAAAAAGCGGCCCAAGGCAGCAACAACGATATCTTTCTTATTCTGGCCCTGAGTCTGGGGTTGGGGGTAGCGGTGCTGGCCCAGGCCTTGGGGCTGTCGGTATCCTTGGGCGCATTCCTGGCCGGGTTGCTGATCAGTGAATCCGATTACGCCCACGAAATACTGGGCAAGATCCTCAGCCTGCGCGACGCTTTCGTAATCCTGTTTTTCGTTTCCGTTGGCATGATGGTCAACCCCCTCACCTTATTCCAAAACCTGCCGCTGCTGTTGCTGGCCTTGTTTTTGATTATTCCGGTCAAGTTTATTATCTTTTACAGCATCAGCCGCATATTTAAATATAATAGCAGAGTCAGTTTCTATATTGCCATGGGGATGATGCAGACCGGGGAGTTTTCCTTTGTTCTGGACAAAATAGGGCTGGACCAGCATTTGATCGGCAGCCAGATTTATAATGTCATCCTGGCCAGCAGCCTGATTTCCATCCTGCTGACCCCGCTGTTTTTCAATTTGGCTCCGGGCATTTACAGCCGTTTGCAGCACAGCAGCATCGGGAAGTGGTTTTTATCCGACCCGGATACTGATTTGGCCGGTTATGGGGATGAAGTCCTCAGCGATCATGTGATCGTCTGCGGTTACGGGCGGGTCGGCGGCCAGGTGGGCAGAGCCTTGCAGCAGATGCAGGTGCCGTATCTGGTAATCGAATATGATCACACCGCCATTGAGAAGCTGCGAGAAGAACAGATTCCGTATATTTACGGAGACGCTTCCAGCCAACCGGTGCTGGAGCACGCCAACCCCGCCCAGGCGAGATTGGCGGTGCTGGCCTTGCCGGATACCCTGATCAACCAGCAGGTGATCCACGGTCTGAAAAAATATAACGACCAGTTGCCGATCATCAGCCGCGCTCACAATTATTGGGAGAAAAACAAGCTGTTCGAGATGGGCGCCACGGAAGTCATCCAGCCGGAAGAAGAGGCCGGTCTGCAGATGGTGCGCCACGTTATTTTAAATTTACGCGTAGACAATGACAGGGTACTGCATTACCTGGAGAATTTGTATTTTAAGGATTATCATGAAATCATGCGCCATCACCAACCGTCCCAATCCGAGGACGAGATCCTGAAAATACGGTCATTTACTTTGCCGGATTGTTCTCTGGCCGGCGCCGCTATTCGCGACAGCAGCATCCGTGAAACGACCGGCTGTTCAGTGGTCACCATCAAGCGCCAGGGCGGCGAAATCATCATCAATCCCCACAGCCATGAGGTCATTGAAGCCGGAGATACCTTGATCATGATGGGCAGTATGGCGCAGTTGGAAGCTTTCTATAAATTTATCGTCAACGTGAACGTGAATCCCGGTGCCTGATGGTATTAGCTCCGATCGTATTATACGCTGCCCACAAATTGCCCTTGCCTCATTTACTCCGCAATGATATAATGTCCGTGCTGTGCAGAAATATATCCGTCCCATGCAGACACGAGGTGTTAACGTGAAGGATCAAAACAAGTTTTACATGGTGCGCGCGGACTTATTGCCGGAGTCTATCTATAAGACCGCCCTGGCCAAAGAAATGCTGGCCCGGGGGGAAGCCGCCAATATTCTCGAGGCGGTGGAAAGTCTGGATATGGCCCGCAGTACTTTCTACAAGTACAAGGATGGAATTTTTCCGTTTCATACCGCAGACCATCTGGGAATTGTGAATATATCCCTGCTGCTGCGCAACGAATCGGGAGTCCTTTCCGCGGTCCTGCGCTGTGTTGCCCAGTTGCAGGGCAATATTCTCACTATCAATCAAAACCTGCCTTTGCACGGCGCGGCCTACGTGACCCTGTCGCTGGGCATGGAAGAGGCGGCGGTGTCGGCCGATGAAATGCTGACCCAATTAAACCGGCTTGATGGAGTCATCAGCGTCGAAATTATAGGAAAAAGTTAAACGGCGGAGGAAAAAGAAATGATAAACGTTGCATTATTAGGCTGCGGCACGGTGGGCTCCGGGGTAGTGAAATTACTGGCGGCCAACGGCGAGCCCATCGCCCGCAAAACCGGCTCGGAAATCAGGATCGTCAAAGTGTTGGAAAAAGAACCGGAAAAATGTTTGGCCTTGGGGCTGAAAGCGGAACAGATTACCGGCGATTTCAATGATATTCTGAACGATGAATCTATCGACATCGTGGTGGAACTGATCGGCGGCCTCGAGCCCGCGTTCAGCTTCATCATCGCGGCTATGAAAAAAGGCAAGCATATCGTCAGCGCCAATAAAGACCTGATTGCAGTCAAAGGCAAGGGTTTGTTCGAAACGGCGGAGCAGCATCAGGTCGATTTCTACTTTGAAGCCAGCGTGGCGGGAGGGATTCCCATCGTATTTCCTTTGAAACAGTCCCTGGCCGCCAACAGCATTCGGGAAGTCATCGGCATTTTAAACGGTACCACCAATTATATTCTCACCAAAATGAGTCGCGCCGGCTGCGATTACCAGGATGCGCTGCAAGAGGCCCAAGCCCTGGGATACGCCGAGGCCGATCCCAGCGCCGACGTGGAAGGTATGGATGCGGCGCGTAAAATTGCCATATTGTCGTCCATTGCTTTTAACAGCCGGGTCACTTTAAGCGACGTCTTTGTGGAAGGCATCACTGCCATCACCCTGCGGGACATTCAGTACGCGCGGGAGTTGGGCTTTGCCGTCAAACTGCTGGCCATCGCCAAGGAAGTGGAAGGTCAGGTGCAGGTCCGGGTTCATCCCGCTTTTGTCCCCTTCAATCACCCGCTGGCGGTGGTAAACGACGTGTACAACGCGGTGTTTGTCAGCGGCGACGCCGTGGGGGAGATCATGCATTACGGCCGGGGCGCCGGCTCCATGCCCACTGCCAGCGCCGTCGTCGGGGATATCATCGAGATCAGCCGCAATTTGCTGCATCATAGCAATGCCCGCATTGGCTGCACTTGCTTTGAGGAAAAACCAATCCTGCCCATCAGCGAATTGAAGGCAGAATATTATATCCGCATGACCGTGGCCGACCGGCCCGGCGTACTGGCCGGTATCGCGGGGGTATTCGGCAATAATTCCGTCAGTCTCGCCCAGGTGCTGCAGAAGGCCAGCCGGGATGAAAAGGCGGAGCTGATATTAATTACCCATCTGGTCAGGGAACAGGATATGCAGGATGCCCTGACCGTTTTGCGCGGCATGAGCATCGTGGATCAAATCAACAACGTGGTGCGTCTGGAAGGAACCCGTAGATCGTAATAGGAGTTGAATCAAAATTGGCTTTATTGATTTGCAAATTTGGAGGCAGTTCAGTCGCATCCATTGAAAAAATCAAGAACGTGGCCTTGCGCCTGAAAGACATGCAAAGCCAGGGCAATGAACTGGTAGTGGTGGTTTCCGCCATGGGCGACACCACCGACGAACTGCTGGCCTTGGCCGGAGATATCGGGGACCGGCACAGCGCTCGGGAAATGGATATGCTGCTGACCACCGGCGAGCAGCAGAGCGCGGCGCTGCTGTCTATGACCCTTAACAGCCTGAAATGCCCTGCCGTTTCCCTGTGTGGCTGGCAGGCGGGCATCAAAACCGACGGGGTCCACAGCAAGGCACGCATCACCGGGATCAAGCCGGAAAGGATCCATAACGAACTGTCCTGCGGTAGTATTGTAGTGATCGCGGGATTTCAGGGGTTATCTCCCGAGCAGAATCTGACCACCCTGGGCAGGGGCGGCTCCGACACCACCGCAGTAGCCTTAGCGGCAGCGCTGGGGGCAGATCGCTGCCTGATCTTTACCGATGTGAACGGCGTGTATACCGCCGATCCCAGAATTGTGAAGGAAGCACGCAAAATCGACCGGATCTCCTACGAGGAGATGCTGGAAATGGCCAGCCTGGGGGCAGGGGTTCTGCAACCGCGGGCGGCGGAATTTGCTATGCATTACAGCGTCGACGTGGAAGTGCTTAATACATTCAATACCGAAGCGGGAACCATCATTACGGAGGTAGGCAAAATGGAAAAACAAAGAATTGTCAGCGGCATTGCCCATGATTTGAATGTGGCCCGGATCGCCTTGTTCGACGTACCCGACCAGCCCGGCGTGGCCATGACCATATTTAAAGTGCTGGCCGACAGCAAAATCAACGTGGATATGGTGATCCAGGGCGGCATGCGTTCCAACCGCAACGACATCGCCTTTACCATCGAACGGGACGAACTGGACAAGGCGCTGCCGCTGGTGAACGAAGTAGTGGCCGAAATCGGGGCGTCGGGCATGTCCTACGGCAAGGATGTGGCCAAGGTCTCCATCGTCGGCGCCGGCATGCAGAGCAATCCCGGCGTAGCCGCCTCCATGTTTGAAGCCCTGGCTGACGCCAATATCAACATTCATATGATCAGCACTTCGGAAATCAAAGTATCGTGCATCATCGATGAAACGGAAGTCGATCAAGCGGTCCAGGCCCTGCACGACAAATTCCGGCTATACGAAACGGAGTAGCATGGTTGTCTGATTAATAATCAGTGATTCCACTGCCAAATACTTATCATTCGTTGGTGGAATATATAAACATTACGTCGCCAGACTCCGCATGGGGTTCCCCCATGCTGCGCAAAGTGCTCCTTCATGTTTATATATTCCACATGATTAAATCGGACTTTTTAGCAGTGGAATCATCAGCAGGTTTTTAAAATGCCACTGGTTTGATGATATGGTTTCATCGAACCAGTGGCATTTTCATGGCTGCGTTTTAATCCGGTTCGGCCGCCGGATCGAAGGAATTCAGCAAATACAGCCGGTTTTCCCCATTCGCTCAGTTAGATAATCAGAACAACAACTAAAACTTGTAGTCGACCTGAACTACTATCTGTTGGCTCAATGGCTGATAAATAAATATGATTAAACTATAAGAATATCTGATTGCGCGCACAGGTTTCAGATCAAGATAAGGAAGAAGAACCAGAAAATTAAATACCGAAACAATTGGGATATGGAGGTTCAACTATGGTTAAATATGAAAACATCCCTAATATCATTGACAGGCAGAGGGAACTGGAAAAAGAGTTTCTTGACCGGTTCGAAGCCGGCAATTATACCCTGAAAGATCCGCTGGTAGTATTGAATCCTTACGAAATCGCCCCCTTGACGGCCATGATTTTGTTTGAGACGCCGGTGAAATGCGAAGCCACTATCGTGGTCAAGGGCAAGGAGCACGCCGGCGACATCCGGCATACCTTCCCGGCAGAGAAGAAGCACATTCTGCCCATATACGGACTTTATGACGATTATGAAAACAAAGTGGAAATTATTCTGTCCAACTCCGAAAGAAATACGGTCACTATTCAAACCGAGCCTTTGCTGCCAGAGGTGCCGCTGGCCACTTCCATCAAAACCACGCCGGAATATATGGGCAATAATATCATGTTCCTGACGGCGGCCATGCGGGCCATGCCGGTGGGGTATGATTACGCCGGCGACGTGCGCTGGTACGCCACCAGGAATTTTGCCTTCGACATGAAGCGTATGCGCAATGGTCATATTTTGATCGGAACGGAACGTCTGGTCAAATTACCCTACTTCACCACCGGTCTGTACGAGATGGCTTTCAGCGGCAAGGTCTTCAAGGAGTTTACGCTTCCCAGCGGCTATCACCACGACCAGTTTGAAATGGAGAATGGCAACATCCTGGTGCTGACCTTTGATTTTTACTCCGGCACGGTGGAGGATGTATGCGTAATGCTGGACTCTGAGACCGGCGAGATCCTGAAGAAATGGGACTACAAGACGGTCCTTCCCCAGCATGTGGCCGGATCGGGCAGTCAGGACGAACACGACTGGTTCCACAACAACGCCGTCTGGCACGATCCCAAGACCAACAGCCTTACTTTTTCGGGACGCCATCAGGACGCGGTCATCAACCTGGATTTTGATACCGGCAAACTAAATTGGATCATCGGCGATCCCGAGGGCTGGCCCCAGGAAATGGCGGACAAGTATTTCTTCACTCCGGTAGGCGACGGAGAATTTGACTGGCAGTATGAGCAGCACGCCTGCGTGATTTTGCCCGACGGCGACGTCATGATGTTCGACAACGGCCATTTCCGTTCTAAAGACAAGGAAAAATACTGGCTGAACCAGGACAACTTTTCCCGCGGCGTCAGATACCGGATCGATACCGACAAGATGACCATCCGGCAGATCTGGCAGTACGGCAAGGAACGCGGGGCGGAGTTCTTCTCTCCCTATATCTGTAACGTGGAATACTATGACGAAGGCCATTACATGGTCCATTCCGGCGGCATCGGCTATGAAAACGGAGAGACCTGCGAAGGCATGGCGGTCATCAAGGTGATGCAGCCGGAGTTCAAGGACAATGTGTATACCTTCAACTCCATTACCTGCGAACTGTTGAATGATGAACTGATGTATGAGCTGCAGGTGCCGGCCAACTGCTACCGGGCGGAGAAGCTGCCGCTGTATTACGCTCATGAAGTGGCGGAGTTGGGTCCCGGTAAAAAGCTGGGCCAACTGATCCAGACCCAGACCACCAAGATGAAGATCAAAGCGGAGGACACCGGGGAACCGGTGCCGGACCATTACGAGGCTAAAATAATAGAAGAAGCGGACCGCTTCAACTTCAACGTCATTTTTGAAAGCGGCGAAACGGCCCAATTACTATTGGAGGATGGAGCCGGAGAGATTTTGAGATATCCGATCAATACCATACCGCAGAATTTCCAGGCCATGTGTGTCGGCACCTTCCAGAAAGCCGACCCGCGCAATGTGGATACTTTTATCAACAAAACCGGCTTGTCCGGAAAATATAAAGTAAAATTGATTGCTTCGGAAAAGCTCTATGAAACCGGTATTACGGTGGAGGCATAGAACGTATCCCCACGATGAATAATGTACTTAAGGCCGCCGGTTCGATCACTTGGTTCGCCGGCGGCTTTTTTACGTATCAGAGCGATAGCATGGATCGCTTCCCTTGACGGGTTCTTTCACCGACAGGTTGGGATATATTCACAACAACTAAAACTTGTAGTTCACCTGAACTATTATC
>DATMYB010000111.1:0-3257 GCA_035561215.1 Syntrophomonas sp.
GATAAAAGCCTTTTATAACATAATATGAGATTCTTAATCGCATTGTTAATGGGATACTCTGCCAGTCAGGGTCTGATTTCTTTTCCCTGCTCTTAAAGAAACGTTCAAGTGCATGCAAAATAATGATAATTTAGCTTTGACAATCAGTACCGGAATGTTATATAATTTACAACGTGCTCTATAGCGATACAGATGCGCGCCCATAGCTCAGCTGGATAGAGTAGCGCACTACGAATGCGATGGTCGGGGGTTCGAATCCCTCTGGGCGCATAAAAAAAGTATAGGACCGCCTTGTGGCGGTCCTATGCTTTTTTATTTAGGCTTCTTAGTCTGTTGAGTACGCAGAGCGTGCGAAACAAGAAACCACCCGCTATGCGAGTGCGCGTCGATTGTTATACAAAAAAATCACCTTTTCGCTGTAATGCAGGTGTTCAAACCGCTTTCTCGAAAGGCTGAAGGCATTTTTCACACTCCCGATTTAGCCGATAAAATGGTTTTTTACCCTTTCACTGTTCAAAATTTCAATTAATGTTCAAAAAAAAGCTGCTTTGGTTACCATAATGTCAGATATCAATAGTTTACGTAAACCAATAGCACGAAAAACCCGTTTTATTATTCAAATATCCGTCCATTACTTGAAATTTTGCACACTTGGCAGCAGGCACTGCCCAGCCGAAGTTGATTATACAAAATGTACCTCAGAATTCAGGATTCCTTCAAGTGGCAGAGAGGTAATCCGAATATCCTTTTAGGGGATAGCAATAGTGGCAAAGGCAAAATGGCTTGACAAAGTGAAAGCCAGCGCCTTGAGGCGCCGGCTGGCAGCAGGGGCTTATAGCTCTGAGCAAATCACCCGTTTTACGGGTGGTCATGATTATAAGATTCATCAAAAGCAATCACAGCAGCTGACTCTACGATTAATAGGGTGCATTTCTTCGTTGATTTTTATATAATTATTTGTGAAAGGAGCAGTCCTATGGATACAGTAAAGATCGGAGCATTTATTGCCGAGCTCCGGAAACAGAAAGGATATACACAAAAGGAGCTGGCAGGCAAACTGGCTGTTACGGACAAAGCGGTATCGCGTTGGGAGACCGGAAAAGGTCTGCCGGATACGTCACTGCTGAAAAGCCTCAGCGATATACTTGGTGTTTCCGTAAGCGAGTTATTGTCGGGAGAGAGGATCGAATCGGAATCCAGAGACGAAAAAACCGACAAAGTAATCATTGATGTTATGAATTACTCAAAACAAATGCTTAAGAATATGGCTACCGGTTTACTGGTCGCCATTGGCGTATTTCTATTGATAAGCCCAATGTTTATCGCCGGCAATTCTTATCTTTATATCCTCGGAGCCGTGCCGATCATTTTTGCTGCTGCCATCCGGGTTACTGTGATAAGGTATGGAACGGATCAGCAAGCCGGTAAAATAATGGAATATGCGGGCGCGATATTCTGCCAGATTACCGCATTGGCGTTTGAAATCCTTCCTTATGGAGTGGTGCTTCACTTCGCCCCCGGTCCCGGAGAAACAATAGTAAAAACTTACTCTTATTTCAGTCTGACGCCCTTCGGTTACGCAAACTTTTTTCCGCTGCTCACGGGTATCCTGACCGTTGCGGCCGTTTTGCTGTCCGTTATCACCCTGATAAAAAAATTTAAAACGGTCAGGCTTCGAAACGCTGCGTTCAAGTGCACTTTCATCGGGTTTATATTTTCTTTTATGCCCCGTGTCAGTCTCGGCGCCGAGTATATGAATCATATAAGCCTACTCGTAACTTCGCTGCTGATATGTTCCGCTATTCTCCAAACCGCCGTCAACAGTAAAGATAACTTATGATTTCCCCGCTCTTTTTCGCGGCCAATTAGCGAATTGCGCCCAGCCTGCTGACAATATCATTTATTTGTTCTTCCCGCTTTTGGCCGGACCAATTGACGATACCGCTGGCTATGACGTCCGCTCCCTTCGCTTTACAGGCGGATTTTATCTGGCCTATTGTATGGCTGCCGCCCAACCATTTACTTTTCAGGCCCTGCGTTACAAAGCAATATACCTTTTTCCCGCTGAGGCTCGAAATCTGCGAAAGATACAGCTTCATCACCCGGGCCAGGGAAAACGCCTGCACCGGAGAAGCAAATACAACGGCGTCGTATACGCTGACGTCCGGAGCCGATTTCAGTTCGACAGGGGCGGAGGAACGCAGATCGTCGTTAACCGGCTCCACCCTTTCAATGCTTGCCGCGTGTCCGGCCGCTTTCAGTGCCTGCTCGAGTTTCTGCGCTACCGACAGCGTGTTTCCCGTATGGGAGTATACGATGATACCAATATTCATTTTTTCATCTCCTTAATATTCTTTCCTAATATTCTTTCCTGCCAAAGCCCGTTAACAGGATATGTCTGTAAAGCTTCATACAGTTACATATGAATCCATGAGGGTCCTCATGTCAATGTTATTTTTCAACAAAGCTACAGTTGGGAGTTTTTATTTTTCGGCCGTGCGATACAAAGAATATGGATCGTTACCGCCAGCCCGATGCAGGGCATCAGGATCGCGGCCCAGAGAGCCTTGATTACCGCGACGGAGATGCCGAGCATGATCCACAGGAACGCCAGACTGGTCAAAACCGTGCGTCTGCTTAATCCGTTGCGCTCCTGATAGTTTGTAATATAGTCGCTGAAGAGCCTGCTTTTGCGCAGCCAGGCCGTAAGGCGCGGACTTCCGGAAAAGCAGACGGCAGCTGCCAGAACAAACGGAGTCGTGGGCAAAACCGGCAGAAAAATACCGATCGCCCCTACCCCCAGCAGCAGAAATCCCAGAATAATGAGCAGCCTGCTTTTAATCGTCATGATATATGGCTCCTTTTTTCCGTGTTCGTGCGGCGCGCCGCACGTTTGGGGTTTGCCGGGAACCAGCCCTTTTCCACCCTTATCCTCTGTTCTTTCAGTTCGATAATGGACCAAAGGCAGGTGCATCCGAAAATCGCCAATATCGCGGAGACCATGACCTGCTGAATAAAGCAGGATACCGCGACTGCGGCGACTCCGACGATCAGAAATACCGGCCAGACCTTATCTGTGAAATAGTATTCGCATTTGATGATAACGGGATGAAAAACTCCGATAATCAAAAAAGCGGCAATACCTATGATCAATCCTTCAAAATTCATAGCTGCACCCTCCCGGCATTCTTAATAATTCAACCATAATGAAAGTTTTTGCCATAGTCAAGTCGTTTTAAAAGTATTTTATCCTATGC
>DATMYB010000112.1:0-6636 GCA_035561215.1 Syntrophomonas sp.
GGGATATATCAGAAGCGCTGATACGCTGGAGGCTTTGGCCGCTAAAATTAAGGTTCCCAAGGATAACTTTATGAAAACGGTGGCCCGTTATAACGAATTGGCCGCAAAGGGTGAAGATCTGGACTACGGCAAACGGGCGGCCTGTCTGACCAAAATAGAGCAGCCGACGTTCTACGCTGCGCCGCTGGGAACCGCACTGCTGGTTACATTGGGAGGATTGAAGGTAAACGAACAACTGCAGGTGCTGGATGAAGGCCAGAACGTTATTTCTGGGCTCTATGCCGCCGGCAACGCCTCCGGCAACTACTACGCCAACGACTACTGCGTAAACCTGCCCGGCAACAGTCACGGACGCGCCTTTACCAGCGGATACCTGGCCGGCAAGAACGCGGTCAAACTAGGCTAATATTTTAGAAAATAATATGTAATCCGCATAGGGCGCCGGTTTAAAACCGGCGTCCTAGTAGCCTGCGTCACCTAAAGCTTTGCTTCCCGCCGGCTAAATTTTCGCAGGACTTCGTTGTCGTCAATCGCAATACGTCCAGTATTACTCAATCCTCCGCCTTGCCCTGCAATAATTTTTCTCGGCGGATAACCTAAACCTTTAGGCAACGAGACTACTAGTACTCTGGCAAACAAACAGTTGCAGGCAAAAATAAAAAACTCGGCTCAGCCGAGAATAAAGCACAAAATATAAATACATGCAGACCCCAGTAGTCTGTTAGACCTAAAACTTTCATTCCCGCCGACCCGCCGACTAAATTTCCGCAGAATTTCCCTCGACAAATAATATGCGGACTTAGGGTTGACAGACTACTAGGCAACATTAACCGGCAATTCTTATCAGCAGCATATAGAAAACCGCCGCTACCATCCCTGACAGGGGAATCGTAATAAACCAGGCAGTAACAATCTGCTTGGCAATGTTCCATCTGACCCCCTTGACTCTTTTGGCGGCGCCAACCCCCATTATGGAAGAAGATACCACATGGGTAGTACTGACCGGAATCCCCAGCTTGCTGGAACCGAAAATTACCAGTGAAGAAGCAAAATCAGCCGCAAAACCGTTAATAGGCTCAATACGGAAAATCTTACCGCCCATGGTACGAATGATCTTCCATCCTCCCATAGCCGTACCCATTGCCATCGCCAGCGCACAGGCAATTTTCACCCACAACGGTACTTCAAAACTAGTCAAAATCCCTGCGCTGACCAAACTCATGGTAATAATTCCCATGGTTTTCTGAGCGTCATTGGAACCGTGAGCAAAAGACGCCATGCCGGCCGTAATGATCTGCAACCTGCGAAATTGGCGATTGGTCTTGGCCGGGGAAGACTTTTGGAATGCCCAAAACAGCAAGTACATAATAATGCCGCCAACGATCAGGCTGATTACGGGAGTGGTCAGCAAACCGGAAAATATTTTGATAAATCCATTCCAGCTGATTTCCTGGGGGCCAAACCCTACCAGAGCCGCCCCTACCAGGCCACCGATCAAGGCGTGGGAGGAACTGCTGGGAATACCCACATACCAGGTGAAAAGATTCCAGAATATTGCTCCGATCAGAGCCGCGCACAATACTTCAGGGGTTACGACTTCCGGTTTTATAATACCTTTGCCTATGGTTGCAGCCACCGCGGTTCCGCTAAGAGCTCCCAAAAAGTTCAGCGTGGCTGCCATGGTAATTGCCGCCCGCGGGCTTAAAGCTTTGGTGGAAACTGAAGTGGCAATAGCGTTGGCGGTATCATGAAATCCGTTGATATAATCAAAGGCCAGGCCCAAGAACACGATCGCTATAACCCATGCCAGGCTAAACATATTTGACGGCTACTCCTTTGATGGCATTGCTTACGGTTTCACAATAATCCAGGGTGGTTTCCAGGTGCTCATAGATTTCCTTCCATTTGATAATCTCGACGACATCTTCCGTACTTTCAAAAAGATGGGCGATGCCGGCCCGGTACAGATTATCGCCTTGATGCTCAAAGGCTCTGATTTTTTCGCAGGATTCTATTATTTCCCGGTGGTGAACTCGCAGCTCTCTAAGTTTGCGGACGGCGAATTTGATTTCCTCGGCAGCCTCTTCCAGCACATTTACCAAATCCAGCACATATCTTGCTTTCGGCTGACCCACTTTGTAAATAACTACTTTTTCCATGGTTCCCTGTATATGATCCAATACCTGGTTAAGATCCTGAGCTAATAATAATATATCTTCCCGGTCGAAAGGGGTTATGAACGAATGATTGATTTGTTCCATCGTTTTTAAAAAAATCCGGTCGCCGTGATGCTCAACTTCATTAATTCTTTCCAGATTCATGGCAGGGTCACCACGATTTTCAAAAAAAGCCTTTAGAATGTGGGCAGCTTCAGAAATGGCTTCCGCACTGTCTTCAAAGTAATCGTAAAAGCGTTCATCCTGCGGCTTTAATTTGATGCCCAAACAGATTCCTCCCTGTTGAATTTCTTTACCTTTCCCTTCATTGTAAATTATAGCAATGTTTTTGTGGGCGTAATGTTAATAAACTGTTAAATATTCATAAAGAATTCCCTAGCTTCTTCAAGCACGTAAAATGATCCGGTGATCAGCAAATATTGATCACCTGTCAGCAGTTCCAGTCCTTTTTGAACAGCGGCGGTAATATTTTCTATTTCATAACCGGCTTTACCGGGAAACAATTTACGCCAAATTATTGACGTCTCCCGCCATTGACCGCTGCGCTCCCCCAGCAGCGGACGGGTGAACACCACACTGCTGCTGTGCCGGCCGAGATACTGCAAGCTGGCGGCCCGTTCCTTGTCATCCAGCATACCGCAGACCAAGATTCTTTCCCTATCGGGCAGCAATTGCTGCAGCGAGGCGCTCAATACCTCCGCGCCCTGGGGATTATGGGCCACATCGCCGATAACCAACGGTCTCGATCGCAATACTTCCATTCTTCCAGGGAAACGGAGCCGTGGCAAAATTCGTGACAGATCCTCCTGACTGACTGCAAATCCCTGATTCATCAAGGCCTCCACTGTAGCCACGGCACAAGCTAAATTATCCAGCTGATAATCCCCCAGCAGGGTAAACAGTTGATTTTTCAATATAAAACGGGCTGACCCCAGATCGATGATCTGTCCCTGCAAAGTCGGGGCTTGAGAACGGGTAATACGGACGCTCTCGGCCTTGACCAGCGGCGCTTGCAGCTTTTCCGTTTGCAGGGCAATCACACCTTCGGCCGGTTCAGGTACCGGCCCGACTACCACCGGAACCCCGGCCTTTATTATGCCTGCTTTGTTATAAGCGATTTCTTCCAGGGTATTTCCCAGCACCTCCGTATGATCCAAAGCAACGCCGGTAATTACGGAAACCAATGGGATAATTACATTGGTGGAATCGTACAATCCCCCCATACCTACTTCCAAAACCGCCAGGTCAACCTGCTCGTCCCGGAAATACAGAAAAGCTACGGCGGTGAGAATTTCGAATTCAGTGGGGTAATCATTGCCCTGCCATGAAGAAAGCCGCATTTCTATTTGGTCAAGATAATATAACAATGTCTCCGGGTTTATTGCTTCCCCATCAACGATAAAACGTTCCGTATAAGAATGCAGGTGGGGAGATGAAAACCGCCCCACCTTATAACCTGCCGCCGACATGATCTCAGCAATCATCAGCGACGTTGATCCTTTGCCGTTGGTACCGGTTACATGTACAGCCGGCAGGTGCAGCTGCGGATCGTCTAACTCTGCCAGCAACTCCAGTATCCGGTCCAGACCCGGTTTGCTGCCCGGCGCCGATATGCGCCGCAGTTTTTCCTCTATCAAGATTTCAATATCTCCAGACGTTTTAATATTCCCTCTTTCCGGTTTCTGAATTCCTCTATCTTGCCTTTTTCCTTATCAATGACCTCGGCGGGAGCTTTGGCAACAAAACTTTCATTGCGCAGTTTGCCCTCGGACTTGCCTAATTCCTTTTCCACCGTCAGTAAATCCTTTTCCAGCCGTCCCACTTCCCGGGCAATATCGATCATCCCCTCCAAGGGCACATAGATTTCGGCAATATTGGTCAATGCGGATACCGCCTGCCGCGGCTTTTCCTCCAACACCGTGGTAACGGTCAATTGGGCTCGGGACATGTTTTCTATATATTCTCCGCAGTTTTGCAGCAACTGCAGGGCTTGCTCGCCGGCTACCAGCAATATGGCAGGCACCACCGCGGATGGAGCGACTCCGAACTCCGCCCGGATATTGCGCAGGGCACGGGTAACCGCCATTACTACCTGCATATCCCGGATGGCATCCTGATCCACCCGGTTTTCGTCTTTGACCGGCCAGGGATCGAGCATGATAGTCTCACTATGACCGGGCAGCTTTTGATAAATTTCCTCAGTTATAAAGGGCATGAACGGATGCAGCAAGTGTAATATAGCCATGTGTATCTGTCGCAGTACATGCTGGGCCACTGCCTTTTGGCGCTTATCAGCACCCCGGGCCAGCCGGGGCTTGACCAGTTCAATGTACCAGTCACAGAAATCGTCCCAAATAAACTCGTACAGTCCCTTGGCCGCTTCCCCCAGGTCATATCCCTCCAACAGCCGGGTGGTCTCTTCTATTTTCAGATTCAATTCGGACAATATCCAACGATCTGCCAGAGTAAGCTCATCCGCCTCTACCTTAATCTCGATGAAGTCTTCCAGATTCATCAGCACAAAGCGGGAAGCATTCCAGATCTTATTGGCGAAATTGCGGCTGTTCTCTACCTTGTCCCAGTGGAAGCGCACGTCGTTGCCGGGGGTGACGCCGGTTATCATGGAGAAACGCAGCGTATCGGCGCCGTATTTTTCTATTACTTCAATGGGGTCAATGCCGTTGCCTAGAGATTTGCTCATTTTCCGGCCTTGACTGTCCATGATCAACCCGTGAATATTGACTTCATGGAAGGGTACCTGCCCGGTATGTTCAATTCCGGAGAAAATCATGCGGGCCACCCAGAAGAAAATAATGTCCCGGCCAGTGACCAATACCGAGGTAGGGTAAAAATCCTCCAGATCCTGGGTTTTATCCGGCCATCCCAGGGTCGAAAAGGGCCACAAGGCACTGGAAAACCAGGTATCCAGCACGTCCTCATCCTGCTGCAGCTCGGTGGAAGCACAAGTAGGGCAGGCGGTCGGGTCTTCCTTGCTGACAATGATCTCGCCGCATTGCTGGCAATACCAGACCGGGATACGGTGCCCCCACCACAGCTGCCGCGATATGCACCAATCGCGGATGTTTTCCATCCAGTTAATATAGGTCCGGGTGAAGCGTTCCGGTATGAACTTGATCTCCCCCGCCAGCACTTTCTCGATGGCGGGCTCAGCCAGGGGCTGCATGCGCACAAACCACTGTTTGGAGATCAGCGGCTCGATCACCGTGTCGCAGCGCTGGCAATGGCCCACCGCATGGTTATGATCCTCAGTCTTGAGCAAGCTGCCCTGGGCTTCCAGATCGGCGATAATCCTGCGCCGGCATTCATAACGATCTAGTCCCGCGTATTGGCCGGCTATTTCACTCATGGTTCCGTCCAGACCGATGACCACAATCTCTTCCAATCCGTGACGCCTGCCCATATCGAAATCATTGGGATCATGGGCGGGAGTTACCTTGACCGCGCCGGTACCGAACTCCCGATCTACGTAATCATCGGCGAAAATCGGTATCGATCTGCCCACCAGAGGGAGAACGGCATTTTTTCCGATTAAATGAGCATAACGGCTATCCTCCGGATGAATGGCCACGCCGGTATCGCCCAGCATCGTTTCCGGACGTGTAGTAGCCACCACCAGAAATTCGTCACTGTTCTCCACCGGATATTTGATATACCAAAGATGTCCCGCACTATCCGCATGTTCCACTTCAATGTCGGAAATGGCAGTCTTGCACTTGGGACACCAGTTGATGATATAGTTTCCCTGATAAATCAGCCCTTTTTCGTAAAGATTCACAAAAACTTCCCGCACGGCCCGGGAACAACCTTCGTCCATGGTGAAGCGCTCCCGGCTCCAATCACAGGAAGAACCCATCAGACTCAGCTGCTCGGTGATGCGGCTGCCGTACAAGTGCTTCCATTCCCAGACCCGTTCCAAAAATTTTTCCCGTCCCAGGTCAAAGCGGCTTACCCCCTCCGCCGCCAGGCTTTCCTCCACCTTGGCCTGGGTGGCGATGCCGGCATGATCGGTGCCCGGAAGCCATAGGGTGCGATAACCCTGCATGCGTTTCCAGCGCGTAAGTATATCCTGCAATGTATTATCCAAGGCGTGTCCCAGATGCAATTGTCCGGTTACATTAGGCGGAGGCATAACGATGGAAAACGTCTTCCGGTCTTGGTTATTATCGGGGGCAAAATAATTGTTTTGCTTCCAGAAATCGTACCATTTTCCTTCCACTTCATGGGGATCGTATACACTAGGCAAATTTTCAGTCACCATCAATTTATCCTCCTCATTAAACACCTGCATTTAAATTTCCAAGTATATCATTTAAATTCTACTGAATATTACCGGGCATGTGCAATGCCAAAGCAGGAAAACTTGCTAATATCTCAATATATTTGGCATTAGTAGTCTGCTACACCTAATTCCCGCCGGCTAAATCCTCGCTTGCGAGGC
>DATMYB010000113.1:0-6343 GCA_035561215.1 Syntrophomonas sp.
GGATATGTTTGAAAAAATGGGCAATTTCGGGTTCTTGTGTACGTGGGCTGATGAGAAATATGGCGGAGCGGGCGGAGACTTTCTTTATTCAGTGATCGTTGCCGAGGAAATTGCCCGCCAGGGATGCAGGGGTGTGTTTGCCTGGTTGCACAGTGATATTGTTGCCCCCTATATCGGATCGTTTGCTAACGAAGAGCAAAAAGAGCGTTGGCTGCCTGGTTGTGTTAACGGAGAAAAGATCCTGGCAGTGGCCATGACTGAGCCTGGAGCCGGCTCGGATCTTGCTTCCATGCGGGCCAGAGCTGTAAAAGATGGCAACGAATACGTAATTAATGGCTCAAAGACATTTATCTCCAATGGTATTTTAGCTGACTTTGTCATTGTAGCGGCCAAGACCGATCCGTCTGCAGGTACCAAGGGAATCAGTCTATTCGTGGTTGAGCGGGGAACGCCTGGTTTTGAGCGGGGTAAACAGATTCATAAGGTAGGACTGCACGCCCAGGATACTGCGGAATTGTTTTTTGAAGACTGCCGGGTACCTGCCGATAACTTGCTGGGAGGGGAAGGAAACGGCTTCAAGTGTCTGATGCAAAAATTACAGCAAGAAAGGCTTATGGTTTCTTTGACAGCACAGGCATCTGCGGAAAGATGTCTGCAATTAACTCTTGATTATGTTAATGAAAGAATTGTATTTGGCAAGCCATTGGCAAAGTTCCAGAACACCCAGTTTACATTGGCGGAAATTGCCAGTGAAATTCAGGTGGGTAGGAGTTTTTTGGATACGCTCGTTCTCCAACATATGGCCGGTAAAGATGTGGTTCAGGAAGTTAGTATGGCCAAGTTCTGGATTTGTGAGATGGAAAACCGAGTAGCGGCGCGTTGCCTGCAGCTTTTTGGAGGGTATGGTTACTGTAAGGAATATGAGATTTCCAGGATGTGGACAGATGCAAGGATTCAAACCATTTATGCAGGCACCTCAGAAGTTATGAAACTTATTATAAGCAGAGGTTTGGGTCTTTAGTTTATTAGACCAAACAGCTGCAGAGCAAAGGAGTAATGATTTATGAAGATAGAATCAAAAACCGCCTTGATATCCGGGGGGGCTTCCGGTCTGGGTGAGGCTGCTGCTCGAAGACTGGCTGATTTAGGTGCCAAAGTAGTAATGATGGACCTGAATGAAGAACGGGGAAGTACTTTGGCAAACGAACTAGGCGATAAGGCTGCTTTCGTAAAAACAGATATTTGTAGTACGGAGGATGTTCAGAAAGCTATTGCTTTTGCGAAAGACAAATTCGGAAGCATCGACATAGTTGTAAACTGTGCAGGCGTATCTTCCGGAGTTAAGACGGCTAGCAAGAAAGGACCACACGATCTTGATCACTTTAAAAAGGTCATAAATATAAACCTTGTTGGAGTCTTTGATGTAATGCGTCAGGCTGCTTTCCAAATGCTGCAAAACAGCCTAAATGATGAAGGTGGAAGAGGAGTCATGATCAATACTGCCTCGGTAGCCGCTTTTGATGGCCAGATTGGGCAGGTTGCTTATTCTGCAAGTAAGGCGGCCCTGGTAGGTATGACACTCCCTGTGGCTCGTGATCTTGCGAGTGAAGGGATCAGAATGTGCACCATAGCTCCCGGGCTTTTTAATACACCTATGATGGCGGCTCTGCCCGAACAAGTTCGAATTGATCTTGCCAAGACTGTTCCCTTTCCTCAAAAATTAGGCGATCCCGATGAATTTGCCATGTTGGTTCAGCAGATCATCGAAAATCCCATGCTGAATGGTGAGGTTATTCGACTCGACGGAGCAATTCGGATGACACCTAAATAAATTGCAGTTGTGATAGAGTTCTTTGATGAATATAAGGAGGAATCAATATGAGACGAGTTGCTGTAATAGGCACAGGTCACTCTAAATTTTGTTTTAATTCACCAAAAACGTCAGTTGAGATGCTTTCCGAAGTAGCTATGGATGCTATAAATGAAGCGAACATTACCCCGAAAGACGTTCAGGCGGTCAATGTAGGAAACGTATTAGGAGATTTTGAAGAAGGCCAGGGTATGGTGCAATCTTTTTTTGCCAACGATATTGGCTGCTTTAATGTAGCCGCGAGCCGGTTTGAAGGAGCCTGTGCATCCGGCAGCATGGCGGTAAGAGATGCCGTGATGTGGGTAGCATCAGGATACTATGACATCATGCTGGTGGGCGGGGTTGAAAAATGCACCGCCATGGGGACAAGTCTTGCTACGCGTACCTTTGCCATGTTTGGCGATTCTCGTTATGAATTCCCGGCTGGATTTACCTTCCCAGCAGTATTTGCCCTTTTATCACATCTTTATGCCAGCCAATACGACATATCATTGCCTACTCTTAAAGAGCAAATGGCGTCCGTATCTGTTCAGTCTCATGAATATGCTGTAAAAAACCCAAATGCTCAAATCCAAAAGCAAATAACGGCACAAGATGCGTTAAACAGCTTTATGGTTTCCACCCCCATCCAATTACAGGATGCTTGCCCCTTTTCCGACGGAGCAGCGGCGATAGTAATAGCTTCCGAAGAAGTGGCCAAAAAACTTGTTAAGAAACCGGTGTATTTTGCTGGCATAGGCCAGGCGTCCTCTGGAAAACTGAGTTCTCAGAAAAAATATTTACCGCGCATTCGAGCCAGAGAGCTGGCCTCCCAACAATCATACAGCATGGCCGGTCTAACACCCAAAGACATGGATTTATGTGAACTCCATGATTGCTTCAGCATTGCTGCCATGATTGCTGCAGAAGGGCTTGGCTTTTTTGAATATGGCAAATCAGGTGAAGCATGGCTGAATGGTGAGACCCGGATCGGGGGAAAAATCCCCATTAACATATCTGGTGGGCTGAAAGCCAAGGGGCACCCTATCGGAGCCACAGGTGTATCACAGGTGTACGAAGTCACTCGCCAATTGAGGGGAGATATGATTGATCAAGGTAGACAGGTTGAAGGAGCCAAAAATGGTATTATTGATACTCTTGGTGGTGACGGAGTACTTGTAAGTATGATTCTAACTAACCAGTAAAGGAGGCTTATAGCAGTGGAATACAAGCTTACATTTAAAGAATATAACAAAAGCCTAAAAAAGGATAAATTGTTGGGATTAAAATGCAATGATTGTGGGACGGTTACCTGCCCGCCGATGATGGTCTGCGGGGAATGTACCAGCATGAATCACGAAATAAGTGAATTAAGTGGAAAAGGTAAGATTGTGACATTTACAACTTCCTATATTGCGGCCGAGGGACGTGAAAATGAAGCTCCCTATACCATCGTTATGGTCGAGCTTGATGAGGGCCCCTGGATTATGGGTAATTTGGTGGATATGGACCCCAAAAAAGTGACCATGGATGTCATTGGGAAGAGAGTGAAACTAGGCAACCGGGTGTTCCCGGGAGATAAATTCTCAGCTGGGGATATTACAAGGCCTGCCTTTAGCCTGGACAATTAGTAAATAGGGAGTCACAGCCTCAAAACGATATGTCTTGGGGCTGTGATTTATCAGATGTTATCGTTACGCAGATTATTAATCCAGCGGAAAGGAATGAAAAACATTGAATTTTCCATTTGAGGGATTCTTCTTATGCCGTGAAAAAAGATCAAGTCAAATGGAAACTAGCGTAAAAACCAAATTCCCGTTTGAGGGATACTTCTTGTGTCGAGAAAAACGTTTAAGTACCGAGGAAAGGACTGAGAACATGACTCTTCCGTTAGAAGGTGTCAGAGTGTTGGATTTATCAAGGTACTTGCCGGGTCCGTTTTGTACACAGATACTAGCTGATTTTGGGGCTGAAGTAATTAAGATAGAGGATCCCCGGGGCGGGGATTTGATGAGACATGTGCCTCCGCTGATTGAAGGGGAAAGCGCAGGTTTTTATACCGTTAACCGCAACAAAAAGAGCCTTACCCTGGATCTTAAGACTCAGGAAGGCAAGGCCATTTTCCTAAGATTGGCAGCCAACAGCGATGTTGTAGTTGATCAGTTTCGGCCCGGGGTTATGGATAAAATGGGTCTTGGCTACGAACAGTTGAGGAGATTAAATGAAGGAATCATCTACTGTGCAATAACCGGATACGGGCTAAACGGACCTTTACGAGATGCCGCCGGACATGATCTGAATTATCTGAGCCTGGCTGGTATCAGTGAATTGAACGGCGCCTATCAGGGGATGCCAGCCATTTGCGGGATGCAAATGGCAGACATTGCGGGGGGGACGCTTTATGCGGCCATCGCTATTCTGTTAGCGCTGGCCAGTCGACAAAAAACCGACCAGGGGCAGCTTTGCGACATATCCATGATGGACGGTTCCATCAGTCTCCTGGCTTTGACCCTTGGACAATGGTGCGGGTGGGGAGAACTACCCGAAAGGGGCAACGATATTTTGAGCGGGGGCTACGCCTTTTACCAGATATACAAAACTAAAGACAATAAGTACGTGAGTTTGGGTGCTCTGGAAGACAAATTCTGGGCTGGCTTCTGCAATAAATTGGGTAAAACGGATTATATTAAGCAGCAATTTGATATTAGCCTGCAGAGAGACATGATAAGAGATATTCAGGAGATAATGTTTGGAAAGACCAGGGATGAGTGGGTGGAGTATTTTGCTGACAGTGATATTTGTTTCACCCCAATTCTAACCCTGGAGGAAATGTGTGAGCATCCGCAGGTACTCGCCAGAGAAATGATTATCAAGTTTGATAATGTCAGAGGGTCCGGAAAGGATGTAGCTCTCACCGGAGTGCCTATTAAGCTCTCGGGAACTCCGGGAGTGGCAAAATTGACTTTCCCCAAACTGGGTGAACACAACCAAGAGATCCTCAGGACGATTGGCTATAAGGAGCAAGAGATAGAACTTTTTCACAGTAGCCAAATAATTTAGAAGCGGACCTTCCAGGCCACAAAGCAGACCAAAGAAATTATGGGGAATAGCGTGCGCGACAAAAAGGAGGAATTTTGGTGAATTTGATGGAGGAGTACAAAAGCAAGCTAGTCTCGGCTGACAAGGCAGTAAAGGTAATAAAATCAGGCGATTGGATCGATTATGGTGAATTTTGCGGGCAGGTGAGAGACCTCGACCGAGCCCTGGCTAAAAGAAAAGATGAGTTGAAGGATGTTAAAATATGGTCTACGGTTAACCCCTATCCTACTGCGGTCAATGCTGTTGATCCCACTGGGGAATCATTTGTTTGGCATAGCTGGCATATGTCTGGTGCTGATCGCGCCATTGCCAAGACCGGAAAGCCTGTCTATTATTCCCCAATCAAGTATTCCGAACTGCCGCGTTACATACGGGAAAGGATCGAACCTCTGGACGTAGCTATGATTCAAGTAACTCCGATGAATAGACACGGTTTCTTCAATTTTGGCCCCCAATGCAGTTTCACCCGGGCCGTTTGTGATCGGGCGAAAGTGGTTATTGTCGAAGTCAACCAAGAACAACCTCGCTGTCTGGGGGGGTATGAAGAAGCTATTCACATTTCGGAAGTAGACTATATTGTAGAAGGCAGCAACCAGCCTTTAGCAATAGTTCCGTCTCCACCCGCCACTAATGTGGACAAAAAGGTAGCCGAACTTATTTTGGATGAGATCAGCGACGGTTGTTGCATTCAGCTGGGGATCGGAGGAATGCCCAACGCAATCGGAATGGCTATTGCCGAGTCTGACTTGAAAGATCTGGGCTGTCATACCGAAATGTTAGTGGATGCCTATGTTTACATGCATGAAGCAGGCAAAATGACAGGAAAGTACAAAGGTATTGATCCAGGAAAAATGGTTTATACTTTTGCCCTTGGAACCCAGATACTATACGACTTTATCGATGATAATCCCAAGTGTGCGACTTATCCTGTTAATTACACGAATAAACCTTCGGTTGCGGCAATGAACGACCAACTTATAACCATCAACAATGCGATAGAAGTAGATCTGTATGGTCAGGTCAATTCGGAATCATCAGGAACACGGCATATAAGCGGAACGGGTGGTCAATTGGACTATGTTTTGGCCGGTTGGGAGTCCCGGGGTGGGAAATCTTTTATATGTATGCCATCAGCCAATATTGGAAAAAACAATGAAATTAAAACCAGGATTGTTTCTACTTTAACCCCGGGAGGAATCGTAACCGATCCCAGATCGGTTGCTGATTACATTGTTACCGAATATGGCAAGTATGCTATGAAGGGTATGAGCGTATGGCAGCGCGCAGAAGGATTGATAAATATTGCTCATCCATCTGTAAGAGACGACCTGGTTAAGGCGGCTGAAGCCCAGGGGATATGGCGTAAATCACACAAAATTCAATAATTTTAGATTA
>DATMYB010000114.1:0-13541 GCA_035561215.1 Syntrophomonas sp.
GCTCGATAGATTGTAACGAGCGTGATACCTATAAAATTGACAAAAAGTGAGGGAAACAATATGCAACTTAAACAGTTAAATGCGGCGTCCTTTGAAAAAGTCGTCTATGACGACGCTGAGCCGTGTGTTGTCGTTTTTTCAAGAAAGAGCTGCCATGTCTGCCAGGAAGTCGTGCCCATGGTGGAGGAAATGTCTGAGAAATACGAAGGCAAATGCGGTTTTTACCATGTGGACGTAGAAGAGGACAAAGACTTGTTCCAGAGATTCTCTTTAAAAGGCGTACCGCAGATCCTAATGTTTAATGATGGCGAATATCACGGGAAAGCGGCCGGTCTGGTAGAGGAAGACGCGCTGGCGGAAAAAATCGATAAAATGCTGTAAGCCGGGGGTGGCGAAATGTCAGAGCTTTACGATATCATAATTATCGGGGGTGGCCCGGCTGGCTTGGCTGCGGCCATATACGGGGGCCGCGCCAAATTGAAAACCGCCGTGCTGGAAAAAGGATCTGTCGGCGGGATGGCTTTTACTACCAGGGAGATGGTTAACTACCCTGGTTTTAAGAATTCCACCGGGCCGGATTTGACTGCCGCCATGGCGGATCATGCGCGGGAATTCGGCGCGGAAATCATAAGAGAAGAAGTACTGGACATCCAACTCGACGGGGATGTCAAGACCATCAAAACGAAAAAAGGCAAAGAATATCTGGCCAAAACGGTTATACTGGCGGTAGGTTCACAGCCCCGGCTCCTCAACATTCCCGGCGAAAAAGAATTAAGAGGCAGCGGCGTATCCTATTGCGCCACCTGCGACGCTGATTTTTACCAGGGACTGCATGTAGTGGTGGTAGGCAACGGCGATTCGGCTATCGAAGAAGCCATGTATATTACCCGCTTTGCTGATAAGGTTACGATCATCGTTATCCATGACGAAGGTCATTTGGATTGCAATAAGGTTAGCGCTGAAAAAGCGTTCCAAAACGAGAAAATCGAGTTTATCTGGGACTCGGTGGTGGAAGAGATTACAGGTGAAGATGAAGTCACGGGCATTGTTATCAAGAATCTAAAAACCGGTGAATTAACTGATTTCAAAACCGATGGAATATTTATATATGTAGGGATGGTACCGGGCACAGATTTCTTAAAAGGCAAAATAGAGATGGACGACAGAGGCTACATATTGACCAACGATATGATGGAAACCTCTGTGGGCGGCGTATTTGCCGCCGGCGACACCAGAGTAAAATATCTCCGCCAAGTGGTTACCGCGGCCGCAGACGGTGCAACCGCGGCAGTGGTTGCGGAAAGATATATTGCCGAGCAGGCAGATTTAAAAGAAGCCATCGCGGATCACAGCAAACCTCTGCTGATGGCCTTCTGGAGTCCGGTGGTGGAAGGCAGCTTGGACATGATCTCATCGTTGGAGCAAGCTGTTTCTGAAACAGGAGATAAATTCAGGCTTATGAAGGTAGATATGTCCTGTAAGAAAAACATCGCCAAAAAATACAACGTCAGCCAAATCCCCAGCGTCTATTTGCTCAAGGACGAGAAGGAACCGGTGGAAATCAAGACGGATATAGACAGCGATAGTTTGGAAAAGCTGCTGCAGAAATAAGCGGAATTGCCGGCAAAATTCAGGATGATGACCAAGCCTCCGTCCCCCCTTGCGGGACGGAGGTTTTGATTTTTCTTCTTTTATTGATTCTTGCTCACATTCAGTAGTACAATGTAGTTTAATGTATTTTATCGACGCTATATGTCCCGTGATTTGGTGAGGACATGGTTCACGCGGTGGAGGAGGGTTCATTTGTCATCCAGGAGGAAAGCTTTCAAAGCGGCCTTTCCCTATACGATTCCCTTAATTCCCAGCTATATATTTCTGGCTTTCGCCTTCGGGGTTTTAATGAGCAGTAAGGGTTACGGGGCCTTATGGCCCATTTTGATGAGTGTGGTGATTTATGCCGGAGCCATGCAGTATGTGACTGTCAACCTGCTGACCTCGATATTCAATCCTTTAAACGCGTTGGTGATGACGCTGGTCATCAATGCCCGCCACTTGTTTTACGGCGTAGCTATGCTGGAGAAATTCAGCGGGGCGGGGCGTAAGAAACCTTATTTAATTTTTGGACTGACCGACGAGACGTTTTCTTTGTTGTGCTCCGCCGAACCTCCAGTCGGAGTCGATCGCTACTGGTTCATGTTTTTTATCACTCTAATCGCTCAGTTTTACTGGGTGGCAGGCACCGCGCTGGGGGTGCTGTTGGGGGAGAACCTGTTTTTCAACATCCAGGGCCTCGATTTCGTAATGACAGCCTTGTTTATCGTCATTTTTATCAATCAGTGGAAATCACAACAGCGCCATGACCCGGCTCTGGCCGGACTGGCTATATCTCTGGGCTGTTTGCTGGTCTTCGGCCCCCAGCGCTTTATTATCCCTGCTATGGTGCTAATCGTAGCGGCGCTGCTGCTGTTCCACAGGAAGATCGATCAGGAGGTGGAACTATGATTTTAAGCGCGCAGCAATCGTTGATCATCATTGCCGTGGTTTGTCTGGGCACAGTTATAACCCGTGCGCTTCCTTTTATCCTTTTTCCCGATCAAAACAGCACCCCGGCCGTAATCGTTTATCTGGGCAAGGTGCTGCCTTTTGCAGCCATCAGTTTGCTGATCGTTTACTGTATGCGCAATGTTTCTCTGCTGTCAGCGCCCCATGGGATTCCGGAGGCAATGGCCATTATATCCGTAATTGCGCTGCATTTATGGAAAAATAATACGCTGTTGAGCATCGGCGGCGGGACCGTCCTTTACATGTTTCTGGTTCAGACGGTATTTCATTAAACCGGTAAATCAGGATTAATTTTGAAATAAAAGGAGGAGTTATCATGTTTGTCGGTCATGTAGAACAAATAACCGGCCGGGAAATTCATCAACCCGGGGTAATGGAGAACGTGGTCAAAAAGGTTTTGGTAGGCCCGCAACAAGGCTGGCAAGGATGGGTGATGCGCCAGTTTGATTTGGCGCCCCACGGTTTTACCCCCCGCCATTCTCATCCCTGGCCTCATATTAACTATATCCTGGGAGGAAAAGGAACGTTGTATTTGGATGGCCAGACTTACGAAGTCAGCCCCGGTTCGATTGCTTATGTGCCTGACAATTTGGAACATCAATTCATAAACGACGGCGTTGTGGATTTTTCTTTCATTTGTATCGTTCCCGAAGCAGGGGACAAATAGTTGGTTTATACAGGGTGATGGTATAAAATTGTTGCAGGGACAGCGGTTAAAACTGTAACTGCAATTTGTTGACGGGGAGGGCAATTAATGAAAAAACTGTTGGGGATTATATTGGTTTTTATTTTGGCCTTGAGTCTGACGGGATGCGGTGGTACTGACAAAAACAGTATCCCGAAGGAAGGAAAAACGAAAGAAGAAAAAACGATTACGATCGGCGTAATGCCTGATATCGACTCGATACCGTTTATCATTGCCGAGAAAAACGGGTATTTTGACCAGGCCGGAGTTAATGTGAAAATTGAGCATTTCAGCAGCGCCAAGGATCGCGACAGCGCTCTGCAGAGCGGCAAACTGGACGGAGTAATAAACGATGTAGCGGCCGTAGTCTTTGCCAATGAGGGCGGCATCGATCTTAAAATGCTGGCGAAGACGGACATCACTATCAGTCTGCTGGCGGGCAAGGATTCCGGAATACATACGGTCGGCGACCTAAAAGGCAAAACCGTAGGTCTTTCCACCAACACGATCATGGAATATACGTTGGATAGAATGCTGGAGGATGCCAATGTACAGGTAGGTGAAATCAAAAAAATCGCTGTTCCGCCGATTCAGACGCGATTGGAAATGTTGCAGGGGGGAAAACTGAACGCTGCCATTATGCCGGATCCGTTGGCCGCCCTGGCGGTAAAGAATGGGGCTTTGATTTTAAACAGCACCGATAAATTCGGATATAAGGCCGGATCCATCGCCTTTACCAGCAAAAGCATAAAAGAATCTCCGGAAGAAATCAAGGCCGTATTTACTGCCTATAATAAAGCCGTGGATTATCTGCGGACGGAACCCGCGGAAAGTTATACCGATTTCGTTGTTCAGGCCCAGAGTTTCCCGGTTGCGGTCAAGGACACCTTGACTTTGACGCAATACACTCATGCCACCGCTCCGGATCCTGAAATTGTGGCCGATGTGGTAAAGTGGATGAAAAGCAAAGAGCTGATAAAGAAGGATTATACTTATCAGTCGCTGACGGTTGAAAATTTTTTAAGGTAGTGAATTTGTGATATCTGTGAGAGATCTCAGCGTAACATACGGGGGGCCGGATAACGGAGTTTTGGCTTTGGACCGGATCAATATCGAAATCGGACAAGGCGAAATTTGTACTTTTATCGGTCCCTCCGGCTGCGGAAAGTCGACTTTATTGTACGTGTTGTCCGGTATTTTGCAGGACTACGAAGGTACGGTTCTGATTAACGGCCGGCCGGTCGATCCTAAAAAACAGCGTATAGGTTTGATTCTGCAGAATTATGGCCTGCTGCCGTGGAGAAATGTACGCCAGAACATTATGCTGGGGGTAAAAATCAAACGACAGCCGCGGGAAAAAGAATATTTGGACTATATCTTGCAACGGTTGGGGATCGAACATCTGCTGGATCGTTATCCTAAGGAACTGAGCGGCGGTCAGCAGCAGCGGGTGGCAATCGCCCGAGCGTTTTTGTTAAAGCCGGATATTTTACTGATGGACGAGCCTTTTTCCGCCCTGGACGCCATCAACCGGGAGGAAATGCAGGAACTGTTTCTTAAAATCTGGCAGGAGCACAACGTGACGACGGTGTTTATTACTCACAGCGTGGATGAAGCCCTGTATCTGGGCAGTAAAATCGTTGTATTTTCCGGAGCTCCGGGCAGGATTTTAGGGATCTACGACAACCCCTGCTTTCAGTTGAATAATTGGCGCTACCGCGACGAATATAACAAAATGTCCATGCAGCTCAGAAAAATTCTCGATAAGGATGAACGCTGTGCAATCAAATGATAAATGGAAGGGCGCCTTGTACAGCCTGGTGCTGGTGCTCATCGTATGGCAGGCGCTGGCGATGCTGTTGAAAATCCCGATCATCCCCAGCCCGACTGCTGTGCTGGTGGATTTGCTGCAGATTTTTAAAGGCCGGATGGAACTCCATTTGCTGTACAGTCTGGGCAGAATTTTAGCCGGCATCGCCATATCGTTGGTGCTGGGCGTATCGATTGGGTTGTTGATGGGCTACTTTGCCAAAGCGGACAAGATACTGTCGCCGCTGGTGTACTTTACCTATCCGGTTCCCAAAATTGCTTTGCTGCCGGTGGTCATGCTGCTGTTCGGCCTGGGGGAGGCTTCCAAACTGATTATGATCGTGCTGATTATCGTATTTCAGATCATTGTCACCGCTCGGGACGCAGTCAGGGGCATTCCCCCGGAGATGTTTCGTTCCCTGCAGTCCCTGGGAGCGGGGAAGGGACAGATATTTAAAGAGATTATCATTCCGGCTTCTCTGCCGGAGGTTCTGACTTCGACCCGTTTAGCCCTGGGCACGGCCGTATCGATTTTGTTTTTTACCGAGACTTTCGGGACAGAGTATGGAATGGGCTATTTTATTATGGATGCCTGGATGAGAGTAAATTACCTGGATATGTATGCCGGTATTGTAATGTTGAGTATTTTAGGGTTTTGTTTATTTTCCGTGCTGGACGTGGCAGAGAAATATTTCTGCTCCTGGCGTTAATCAGAGCGTCCAAAAAGCCCAATAGCTGCGTTATTAACGAAAGCCCGTTCAATCGGCGTACCTTATGTACGCCTCAATCACGGTCTTCCCTTAATGCCTTGCTCTTGAACTTTTTGGATCGCTCTGACAGATTTTGACTTTTTCGACAGTTGTGATCAATGGAAGAGGACATGGATTTTAGTTTATGGAGAAGGGTTGATGCATGACGATTAAAACCAGAAGAGCTCAAGGCAATGCTGAAATTATTATAGATCATGACCATTGCAGTCTTTGCGGCCTGTGCGTCGAGGTCTGCAAGGGCAAGCCGCTGTTTATACACAACGATCAGGTGTGCGTCGATCAAACCATATTATTCGGTTGCTACGGCTGCGGCCAGTGTGCGGCGGTTTGTCCCCAGTGCTGTATCACGGTGGCAGGCAGGGAAATGCGAGCGGAAGATCTGGTGGAAATGCCGCCCCGCAGCCAATGGGCCAGTTATGAACAGTTTTACGGCCTGCTGCTGGGCCGCCGCAGCACGAGAAATTTCCAACGCCGGGAAGTGGAAGCGGAGGTCGTTCAGAAGATCCTGGACGCGGTGACCACGGCGCCGGTGGGGCTGCCGCCCTCAGAAGTGGAAATTCTGGTATTGAACGGCTTTATACGGGTCAGGGAATTCGTACAGGATATGGTGGGAATCTTCAAGAAGCAAAGATGGCTGTTTTCCGCGCCGATACTGGCGCTGATGCGGCCCTTTATCGGAAAAGAAGCCTATGACCTGATGAAAACCTTCGTTGCGCCTTTGCCGAAATTTTTCCCTGAGAAACTGTCTCGCGGCGAAGACTGGCTCTTATATGACGCGCCCCTGGCCATGTATTTCCACGCTTCTCCCACTGCGGATCCTTTGGATTTTGCCGTTGCTGCCACCTATGCCATGCTGGCGGCGCAGTCCCTGGGGCTGGGCACTTGTATGATCGGCAGCGTGGCGCCGTTTCTTAAACATAACTACCGGGTGGGAAAGAAATATGGGATTCCTAAAGACAACAACCAGGGGCTAATGGTGATATTCGGTTATCCCCAATATAAATATACTCGCAGCATAAAGCGCAGTTTGGGCAACATAAACTATTATCAGGGATAAGGCGTGAATTGAATCAGGAAAACATTAAGGAGAAATTAATTAATGAAGAAATTCAAAAAAATCTTGATAGCCAACCGGGGAGAAATCGCCATCCGCATCATAAGAGCGTGTCATGAGTTAGATATACGCACCGTATCGATCTATTCCAAAGAAGACCAGTTGGCCCTGTTCAGAACCAAATCAGACGAATCCTATCTGATCGGAATCAATAAAGGCCCGGTGGAAGCCTACCTGGACATTGAGGAAATCGTAAATCTGGCAGTAAAAAAGGGCGTGGATGCGATCCATCCCGGCTACGGTTTTCTGTCTGAAAACCCGGAGTTTGCTCAAAAGTGTATTGAGTCCGGCATTGAGTTTATCGGTCCGACGCCGGAAATGATGGATAAATTAGGGGATAAAATTAAGTCCAAGCTGATTGCCCAAAGGATTGGCGTACCCACCATTCCGGGAGTGGAAAAACCCATAAAATCCGACCGGGAGGCGATCAGGTTCGCCAAGCAATGCGGCTATCCGATCATGCTCAAAGCTGCCGCCGGCGGCGGCGGACGGGGAATGAGGATCGTCCGCGACGAAGAGGATTTGCTGAGAGAATTCCACAGCGCCCAGAATGAAGCTCGCAAAGCTTTCGGCAGCGACGATATATTTATTGAAAAATACCTGGAGAGTCCCAAACATATTGAAGTGCAGGTTTTAGGAGACAATTACGGCAATATCGTACATTTGTATGAAAGAGACTGCTCCATTCAGCGCCGGCACCAAAAAGTAATTGAGTTTACACCTGCCATTGCCATTTCCGAGGCACAGCGGCAGGCCATCTGTGCCGATGCCATAAAAATAGCCCAATCTGTCCGTTACAGAAGTGCCGGCACGGTTGAATTTTTGGTGGATAATCAGGGGCAGCATTATTTTATCGAGATGAACCCGCGTATTCAGGTGGAACATACGGTTACCGAGATGGTGACCGGCATAGATATCGTTCAGAACCAGATCCTGATAGCGGAAGGACACCGTTTGGATTCGCCTCAGGTCGGCATTCCCGATCAAAGCGCTATCCAAACGCGGGGTTATGCCATTCAATGTCGTGTGACCACCGAAGATCCCACCAACAACTTTGCTCCCGACACCGGCAAACTTGACGTGTACAGATCCGGATCAGGATTTGGAATAAGACTGGACGGCGGCAACGGTTACACCGGCTCTATTATCAGTCCCTATTATGACAGTCTGCTGGTTAAAATAGTTGCCCATTCCAGAACCTTTGAGGATACCATCAACAAAGCCCGGCGTTCTATCCGGGAAACGGTCATCAGCGGAGTCAAGACCAATGAAGCGTTTTTGCTCAATGTACTCTCCCATCCTAAATTTGTGTGCGGAGAATGCGACACCGGTTTTCTGGATTCTACCCCGGAGATTTTCGATATTGCTCCCAAAGCGGATCGTGAAGCGACCATTCTGCAGTATATAAGTGAAAAAGTGGTTAATGAAGGCAAGGGCATCAAGCGGGATTTTGACGTTCCCAGGATACCAAAGTTTGACGGTGGCGAGATTCTGTCCGGCAGCAGACAGATCCTGGATGAACGGGGACCGGAAGGGGTATTGGCCTGGATCAAGGCCCAGGATCATCTGCTGCTGACGGATACCAGCATGCGCGACGCCCATCAATCGCTGATGGCGACTCGTATCAGAACGGTAGATATGCTGCGCATTGCCGAAGCTACCGCTCATTTAGGAAAAGACCTATTTTCTTTGGAGATGTGGGGCGGCGCGACTTTTGACGTAGCCTACCGTTTCTTGAAAGAAAGTCCCTGGGATAGACTCGTTCAGTTGCGGGAAAAGATTCCGAACATCATGTTTCAGATGCTGTTCCGGGGAGCCAACGCCGTGGGCTATACTAACTATCCCGACAATGTGATCCGGGAATTTGTGCGGGAGTCAGCGGCGGCCGGCATAGATGTATTTAGAATTTTCGATTCGCTGAACTGGCTCAAAGGTATGGAGACCGCCGTGGATGAGACCATAAAGAGCGGTAAAATTGCCGAAGCCTGCATTTGTTATACCGGTGATATACTGGACGATAACCGGGATAAATATTCGCTGAATTATTATGTAAACACCGCCAAGGAAATTGAAAAAATGGGTGCTCATATTCTGGGTATCAAGGATATGGCCGGTTTATTAAAGCCATATGCGGCCCAAAAACTGATTCGGGCGCTGCGGGATGAGATTTCTATTCCGATTCATCTTCATACCCACGATACCAGCGGTAACGGGGTTGCCACCCTTTTGATGGCGGCTGAAGCGGGGGTGGATATAGTCGATACCGCCTTCAACAGCGTCTCCGGTTTAACCAGTCAGCCCGCCTTGAATTCAGTGGTGGCAGCGCTGGAGAACACCCACCGGTCTACAGGCATCAACCTGGACGATATCCAGGAGATCGCCGAGTACTGGAGCGACGTGAGACCGATTTACAGCGATTTTGAATCGGGATTAAAGTCCGGTACCGCCGACGTATACAAATACGAGATCCCCGGCGGGCAGTATTCCAACCTGAAGCCCCAGGTGGAAAGTTTCGGCCTGGCGCATAAATTCAAGGAAGTCAAGGAAATGTACAAAACCGTTAACGAGATGATGGGCGATATCGTTAAAGTGACGCCTTCTTCTAAAATGGTTGGAGATATGGCTATATTTATGGTGAAAAACGACCTGACGCCCCAGAATATTTTTGATAAAGGCAGAGACCTGGCCTTCCCTGATTCGGTGGTGTCTTATTTCGAGGGGATGATGGGACAGCCGGTGGGCGGCTTCCCGCAGGAATTACAGAAGCTGGTATTGAAAGATATCAAGCCTATTATCTGTCGTCCGGGGGAACTGCTGGAACCGGTGGACTTCGACGAACTTGCCCGGGAGTTGGCGGGAAAATACGGCTTCCAGCCGGATCGCAAAGCTGTTTTGAGTTATGCGCTGTATCCCAAAGTATTCGAGGATTTTATCGAATTCAAGAAGCAGTATGGCGATCTCAGCCGCATGAACAGCCCGGTATTTTTCAACGGTATCAGCGAAGGCGAAGTCTGCGAGGTGGAAGTCGGCGAAGGCAAAACCTATATTATCAAATTGGTGGCCATAGGTAAAATTGACAATGAAGGCTATCGCAAGATGTATTTCGAAGTCAACGGCAATCAAAGAGCCATAACGGTACTGGACAAATCCTATCAAAAAGGCAGCGTGATCTCCGCCACCGTCTATGCCGATCCGGACAATCAGAACGAAATCGGCGCCAGTATACCGGGAACCGTGGCCAGGGTAATGGTCAAGGAAGGGGACAAGGTCAAGAAGGGGCAGATATTGATCGTAATGGAAGCGATGAAAATGGAAACCCAGATCGTATCGCCCCTTGAAGGAGAGGTAACCTTCATAAACGCAACCGTGGGGGCCCAGGTTAAAAACGGCGAGTTACTATTAAAGATCGAATAAAAGCGGCTAAACGCGGCGAAAAAATACTCCCCCGATGGGCAATCGGGGGAGTTCGTTATCCAGAGACTAAAATACGGTGGCTAGAATTGCCTTAATGGAATCGTCGGGAATCGGGTATAACATTGCCGTAGGATCACTTTTTACCGCTTGGAACATGGTCTCTTTTTGCTCTTCCGCCAGGGTTTGCTCAAATTTGGGCTTAAAGCCGCATTCCTTCATCAGATCCAGCACTTTTTCCCGGACCAGGGCTACCAGTTCCGACGGGTCCTGGCTATCTGAACGGACTCCGAAGCCTTCCGCCAGTTCTTTGGCTTTGGGCCAGTAATGCCAGGGCATGTGCTCCATGCAGGCCGGCATGGCTACTCCCACCGCCTGACCATGGGGAATGCGCAATTGACCGCCGGCGGCATGGGCGATATTATGGATGGGAAACATCATTCCGCCCATGGCAAATCCCATGATGGCCATATTGCTGGCTGCCAGCATATGGGTACGGGCCTCCAGGTTTTTTCCGTCGCTGGCGGCGATGGGCAGATATTTGGTAATCATCTTGATGGAATGGATGCTGAGAGAGTCCGCCATAATATTGGCTTCCGGCGAAGTCAAACCTTCGACTGCATGCCCCAGTGCATCCAAACCGGTTGAAACTGTCATGGCGGGGGGCAAGCCCACGGTGAGATCGGGATCCAGCAAAGCGATGTCAGCCGGGACGTAAGGATGCATGACATCGCCCTTTACCTTTTCCGCTTCATTATAAATAACCGCCAGGGGCGATACTTCCGAACCCGTGCCGGCGGTGGTAGGTATAAAAATGTTGGGTACGCCGAGGGGCTGGCCCAAGGGACGGATGTAAGGGCCTAGATTGCCCGGCATTAAGTTTTTGATATCCGTGGCGTTGGTGCCCAGCAGCATTTTCACGCCTTTGGCAGAGTCCATGACGCTGCCGCCGCCTACGACCAGCATGCCGTCAAAAGCATTTTCCCGGTACCAGCGGGCGCAGTCGTTGATCACCCGCATAACGGCGTCCTGTTCTATCCGGTCATAGACACCGGCCAATTTGACTCCGCCCTGGATGGTGAATATGTCTTTCACCAGATCCACTACACCGGCGTCTATCAGACCTTTATCCGTGATCATACCGATCCGTTTGCAGCCCATCTCCATAAAACGCTGCGCCACAAAAGTGCGGCAGCCGGAACCGACTTCCACCAGAGTTCTGTATTCCCAAACGAAATATTTCGGTGTTGCCATTACATAACCCCCTTTCTAGCGGTTGAATCCCAGGAAAGTATAAATAAAACTGCTCTTGGCGTCAGGCGTAAGGTCCTGACATATGTGTTTCACTTCGCTGTAGGCCATGAGCGCGTGGTAACAGTTTTCCCGGCCGTAGCCGCTCTCCTTGTAACCGCCGAAGGGAACATCGGGACGCAGGATGTGCCAGGTATTGATCCAAACGCTGCCGGTGCGCATGCGTTTGGCCACCTGCTGAGCGCGGGTCGTGTTGGTGGAGCAAACGCCGCCGCCCAATCCGTAAGGACTGTCATTGGCGATGGCAATGGCTTCGTCCAGATCATCATAGGGGATCACACATTGTACCGGACCGAATATTTCCTCCCGGACATGCTGCATTTTATTGTTGCAGTTGATAAATACGGTAGGCTCATGGAAAAATCCGTCGTCGTAGATGCCGCCCTGTAGACGACCGCCGCCGTAGGCGATTTGCGCGCCCTCATCCCGGCCGATTTTTACATAGTCAATAATGGTCTGTAACTGCTGGGCGGAAGCGATGGGCCCCAAATCCGTGGCCAGATCCATCTGGTCGCCGATATTGAGCTTTTTGATTTTATCGATGATAGCCTCGACTAACTGGTCCTGCATTTTACGGGGAACCAGCAAACGGGTGCCTGACTCGCACACCTGCCCGCTGTGGGTCAGGAAAGCCAGCAGCGTCATGCTGGAGGCCATCTCCAGGTCGGCGTCGTCCAAAACGATCAAAGGCGATTTACCTCCCAGTTCCAGCGTGACCCGCTTAATGCCGTCCGCTGCCAGATGGGCGATCTGGCGGCCTACTTCAGTAGAGCCGGTGAACCCGATTTTGTCCACTTGGGGATGAGAAGCGAGATAATTGCCGATGGAAGTTCCGGGACCGGTTACCACATTGAAAACTCCCGGCGGGATGCCGGCGTCAGTCAATATTTTCGCCAGTTCCAGGGTAGTGACCGGTGTGATGCTGGCCGGCTTCATTACGATGCTGTTGCCCATGGCTAAAGCCGGGGCAAATTTATATGCAGCCAGGATCATGGGAAAGTTCCAAGGAGTAATGCCTGCGCATACCCCGATAGGTTCCCGGACGGCATAGCTGTGCATGGGCGCCACCCAGGGCGGACAGAGTGCATGTTCAACTTCGGGCATTTGTTTGAGAATAGCGGCCGACATGGCCAGAGAACCGGCTACAGACATTACATCCACAAAACCGGTACGGCGCAGCGTGGCGCCGGAGGTAAGCGATTCCAACCAGGCCAGCCGGTCCTTGTTGGCCAATATCGCCATAGTTGCGCGAGTTAGCGCCTCAACGCGTTCGTCGATGGACTTGTTGGCCCAGACACCGGATTCGAAAGCGTCTCGAGCGGATTGCAGGGCTTTGTCCACGTCGCCTCGGGTTGCCCGGGGTACTCGGGCCACAACTTCCCGGTTGGCCGGATTGATGATATCCATCATTTCACCCGATTCGCCGGCTGTCCACTGTCCGTCAATGAACAATTGGTATTCCATTATTTCTTTACTCACCGACAAAACCTCCCCCATTCATATTTGTTAACATTTATTTAAGCCGGTCGACTGACCGAACGGCTTAAAAGTACTAGTACTCTGTCAACCCTAATTCCACATTTCTTTGTCGGTTAAATTTCTGCATGGCTACGTTGTCGTCAATCGCAATACGTCCAGTATTGCTCAATCCTCCGCCTTGCCCTGCAGAAATTTCCCTCGACAAATAATATGCAGACTTAGGGTTGACAGAGTACTAGTCTGCGCCATCTAAAAGTTCATTTTATCCGGCGAGAAAAATTCTCGCCATGAAGAGCGGCGAGGGAGGGGAGGGGGGCGTCGATGACGTATTGCTGCGACCGACGATAACGTACCCCTGTGCCTCGCATAGCGAGGATTTAGCCGGCGGGAATTAAACTTT
>DATMYB010000115.1:0-6397 GCA_035561215.1 Syntrophomonas sp.
GCCTATAGATTTACCCTCCAGCGGAGTCGCTTTGGTCAGATGGAATGAGGAAAAGCTTGAATATCTAGTCCTTGGAGACTGCATTCTAATCATCAAATACGCCGGCAACAAAATATCTGTAGTAAAGGACGACTGCCTGCAGCAATTGGACGAAAAGGCCATCGATCGCTTACATCAATTAATGATTGAAAGTAATTATAGTTTCGAAGATGCAATTCAGGAAATTAACCCCATATTGGTTTCCCATCGTTTAATGAAGAACACCCAAGCAGGCTACTGGATATTGGGCTTTGACGAACAGGCACTGGATAATTGCATCCACGCTGCTGCTGATATAAAAGAAATCAGGGAAATCGTATTGATGTCCGACGGCTTCGCCGCTTTGATCGATAAATATCATTATACCGACGAAAGCAAGATCTTTGATGAAGTAAACCATAAAGGACTGGTGTCACTCTACGCAACATTAAGACAAACAGAGCTGGATGATATCGAAGTCAAAAAATATCCCCGCCTAAAAAAGAGCGATGACGCCTCGGCCATCGCGGTATGTTTTCGGCTGTTTGAATGTCAATAGGACTAACCGTCCTAAGATATACAATCGGAAAATAAGTCCCATCTTCCCCTTGCCATTGTCGAGGCAAAAGACAATAATCATGGGCAGTCAACACTTTACAATAAAATGCGTATTTCAAATTTATTGTGGCAGCGAGGGCATTTAACGGTATGCTTTCCCGCTCTTCGCGGCAAACGAAGTATTGCTTGGCAATGGGGGCATTGGCGAAAACGATGGGTTTTAATCTCTTTGATTCTGCGAATGGTCAACGAACTCCTGGCTTTAACAGGGTTCCAGAGCTTCATGAATTTTTCATTTTCCAAGCGTCTCTGGTAAACATTTCGAGAAAAGGTTCTGAAAACCATCCAAATCAGAACACCATAGATTAAAATGCCAAGTAAAGCGCTTATCGTAGGAGAACGGATAAGCGCATCAGCAACCGCCAGAACAAAAAATACTGCCAGCAAAGCATAATACAGTTGATCTATACCGTATCTGCCACTCATAAAACGCACCAGCTTATCCTTAAAATTTTTCATTTCACTCACTCCTATTAAAACGGTCGCACGCAGAACGTGCAGCATAAATTAGCGAGACAAATACCGAAACATAAATTGCTGATCGTGCTTATCGGCATGCCAAAGTTTTGACTTTGCTGTTGATAAATGCGTCCGCCGTTCTGTATTTGATTTAGTACACGTTGGTATTCAGGATTGTTTGGTTCCATTTGCACTGCTGTTTGGGCGTGATTCAGCGCGGTGATATTGTTGCCGACACCGGCATTGGCAATTGCGCTGTAATAGTACCATTCGCCGCTTCTGTCACTGATCATAGCCAGTACACGGAGTGCTTGCGCATAATATCCTATCAGCAAATAGCGCTTAACCGGATCGAATTCGGAATTTTCACGTCTTTGCTGCTGACTGCCGCCGTAAGAACCGAAGCCGCCAAACAGGTCAAAAGGATTAAAACCGCCGCCAAAAGGATCATATTCTCCGGAAGAATTGTTGCCGTTACCATTGCCGTAGGGACTTTGACGACTGTAACCTCCGCCGCTGCTGCCCGGGGAAGTGTTCCCGCTTTTTATCTGCTCGTAAGCAGCGTTAATCTCACTCATTTTTTTTGCGGCTTCTTCATCACCGGGATTCAAGTCCGGGTGGTATTTTTTGGCCAGCTTGCGATAAGTTTTTGTGATTTCTTCCTTTGAAGCAGTTGGAGAAACACCAAGCACTTTATAAGGATCGGATATCATCTTTATGTCTCTCCTTTGTTTTGTTGTTTGCCGCTTCATATCTTGTCCAAACGCCTGAATAAAGAATATTTTCAATCAGGTTTTTATCTTGATTGATGGGCAGTTGTTTATATTTTTCGGTACAGTCAGCCATCAGCAGATTCAAAATCGTACTGAAATTTTCAGATGATGACGCAACCAACGGATTATAGCGTTCTTTTTTTATATCTGCCTTTAAATCCAGGCAGGCATCCATGATATAGATGAACTTGCCGAGGGAGCTTCCGAATGCCCGTAAGCTTTCCGCATATTCATCTTCCCGCCAAACGAAGATTGCGCCCATTAGTTTGCCAAAACAATTGGCGGGAATATCCGGGTTCAGTTCCCCTGATTTTTCGATTTCAGCAAGCTCGATCATACACTCGCTGATTGCAGCACCTTGATGGGGATACTGGTCTGCAATCCGCTTATATTCCCGCTCAAACAGTTTGGCCGCCCCCAACGCCAGGACCTTGCTATCATCTGTCCAATCGTCAAGAAAATTGTAATAGGCGAGTACAACATTCATGTCGGCCGCATAGTCGGTGATTTCATTTCGCCAATATGGATGCGGTTTCCAAGGATGAATCATGCACCGCTCAGTTTCCAGGGGGTTATCTGTCTCATATAATGCGGAAAGAAACACAACCAGGAAAGTCAGGTCATAGGTAAGCGTGATACGGCTGCTGGCGCCGTGACGGTTTCCCAATGCCTTGCATAAACCGCAATAACAGGACCGATAGCGTTGCTTTTCTTCCACCGTTAACTTATCTATATTCGCGACCACATAGCCAAACATACTACTTACCTGCCTCATTTTATTCCCGACCTGCCACGGTTACTTTTCATCATCGCTTGATTCGAAATCCGCATCGTAGCAATTATTATCTTCATCCTTACTTTCAGTATCTGCACCATCATCATGCGGAACTTTCTGCTGCATGGTTTCTAATATTGAGGATAACTCATGGCAAGCCGCAACGATTTGAGGGTTATCTTTGCTCTTTAATGCCTTCTTGGTGTGTTTAACCGATTCATCAAGGGCAGCCCGGTCATCTTTATCAAGCTTTTTCATAATGGTTGATGCCTGATAAATCAACTGCTCCGCCTGATTCCTAACGGTGGCTTCTTCTTTATGTCTGGCATCCTCGGCAGCGAATTGCTGGGCGTCAAGAATCGCTTGAGCAATTTCCGCCTGACTCAGGTTTGAAGAAGCAGTAATGGTAATGTTTTGCTCTTGGCCGGTTCCGAGGTCTTTGGCCGATACATTGACGATGCCGTTGGCGTCAATATCGAAGGTTACCTCAATCTGGGGAACGCCTCTCAGCGCACGCCGGATTCCGCTCAGTTTGAATTTGCCCAAGGTTTTGTTGTAGGATGCCATCTCCCGTTCGCCCTGCAAAACATGAATTTCAACCGATGATTGAAAATTGGCAGCGGTGGTAAAAATCTGGCTCATTTTTATCGGAATGGTTGTGTTGCGCTCAATAATTTTTGCAAAAACGCCTCCCATCGTTTCAATGCCGAGAGAAAGCGGCGTTACATCCAAAAGCAGCAAGCCGGTGACATCACCTGCCAGGACGCCGGCCTGCAGTGCGGCTCCTATGGCAACGCATTCATCAGGATTGATCCCCTTAGACGGTTCTTGGCCGATGAACTTTTTGACTGCCTCCTGTACCGCAGGAATGCGGCTGGAACCTCCCACCAGTAAAACCTTGCCGATATCCGTGGTATTGAGACCGGAATCACCCATCGCCTGGCGTACCGGATCCATGGTTGCCTTTACGAGATGGGCGGTCAGTTCATCAAATTTTGCCCGCGTCAGGGTAATATCCATATGCATCGGACCAGATGAATTTGCAGTCAGGAAGGGAAGATTAACTCCAGTTGACTTGACATTGCTCAATTCAACTTTGGCTTTTTCGGCCGCTTCTTTGATACGCTGCATGGCGGTAGGATCTTTGGTAAGATCAAAACCATTTTCCCGCTTAAATTCTTTTACCAGATAATCAACCACGCAGCTGTCAAAATCATCACCGCCGAGACGATTGTTTCCCGCCGTGGCAAGTACCTCGATAACGCCGCTGTTGATGTCCAGAATTGACACATCAAACGTTCCGCCGCCCAAATCATACACCATGACCTTCTGCGTTTCTTTATCTACGCCATAAGCAAGTGCGGCGGCGGTGGGCTCGTTAATGATCCGTTCTACGTTTAACCCGGCGATTTTACCCGCGTCTTTGGTCGCCTGTCGCTGGGCATCTGTAAAATAGGCAGGCACGGTAATGACAGCTTCATCGACGGTCTCTCCGAGATAGCTCTCCGCGTCGGTTTTCAGCTTTTGTAAAATCATGGCAGAAATTTCCTGGGGGGTATATTCCTTACCGTCAATATTAACCCGGTAGTCACTGCCCATTTCACGCTTGATGGAACTGATAGTACGCTGGTGATTGGTAACTGCCTGACGCTTGGCAATCTGACCGATCATGCGTTCACCGGTTTTGGAGAACGCCACGACCGATGGCGTGGTGCGGCTACCCTCGGCATTAGGAATGATGACCGCCTCACTGCCTTCCATGACCGCGACGCAAGAATTGGTTGTACCTAAATCAATACCGATTACTTTAGACATATCATTCTCTCCTTTATTTTCAGATAACTGTTCATTTCAATTGGCAGCTTTCACTGCTCAGACTGTCTAAAAAGTAGAAATCCGCCAGAGCGATCAAAAAAGTTCAAGAGCAAGGCATTAAGGGAAGACCGTGATTGAGGCGTACATAAGGTACGCCGATTGAACGGGCTTTCCTTAATAACGCAGCTATTGGGCTTTTTGGACGCTCTGTGCTGCAACCCGAAGGACTTGATTCTGTTCGCATGACCTCTATGGTGATGTTTTTTGCTGCATCAAATGAAAGCCTCCTAAAAAACAATTATTTACTTATCAGAGCAGCAACCGGATCTTGCTTGACTGCAATACCGGAAGCAATCAAGCCGGCGATACAGTGCAGCCCCATACTGATGAGGACCAGCAGGATGGCTTCGACAACAGACAGTGCCGCCATACCTGAAATACCTGTGCCGGCCTTGATCATTGCGTTCAGCGGAACCGTTAAAAGCCAGGAAACGCCAATGCCAATTGCACCGGCAGCAAAACCGACCATAAGGGTTGCGGCACTAAATACACGGGCAATATCTTTCCTGGATGCGCCGATACTGCGCAGAATACCGATTTCCTTGGTTCTCTCCCCAACAGACATATAAATCATAAGCGAGGATGCCGCCAGTGAAATTGCTGCCAATGCAATCAGAATGCAGCTGATGACCATCATGGCGCTGCGTAAACTGTTGACATCCGCAGTTGTCTGTTCCAATCTCAAAATATGAGTCTGAACACCGCTGGAAAGCGCCCAAATAAGTGCAATTCCTGTGATACCGATACTTCCAGCTAATGCAGTCAGGCAAGTTCTTGCTTTATTCGCCGTCAAGCTGTTCACACTGAGGGACAAAGCCGCCAGGGAACCCATAGAAGCTGGCTTTTTTTGTTTCTTGTTTCCGTTTTTTTGATGGCAAGGCTTTTCTACAACCACATGATAGGGATTGGAATCATCAATCACATGACCGTCCAACAGTTTTATAATTCTCGTAGAATACCGCATCGCCAGCTCCGGATTATTGGTAGCCATGATAATCAGCTTGTCGTTGGCCATTTCGTTTAAGATTTCCATAATCTGAACGCTGGTTTCCGCATCAAGGGCGCCGGCCGGTTCATCCGCCAGCAGAATAGCCGGATCGTTTACCACGGCTCTGGCAATGGCCACCCGCTGCATCTGACCGCACGACAGTTGAGAGGGATTTTTATGAAGTTGGTCACCCAGGCCCACTTTTTTGAGCGTTGCAATTGCTTTTTCTCGGCGTACGGATGGAGATACCCCGGCAATTGTCAGCGCCAGCTCCACATTGGCGAGTACTGTCTGATGCGGAATCAAGTGATAGCTTTGAAACACAAACCCGGTAGAATGGTTGCGATAGGTATCCCAATCCCTCTCCGAAAACTCCTCTGTGAATTTCCCTTTTATAGAAAAATCCCCGCTTGTATATCGGTCCAGTCCCCCCATGATGTTCAACAGGGTTGTTTTTCCGCAACCTGACGACCCGAGGATAGATACGAATTCCTTCTCTCTGAAATCAATATTGATTCCGTTTAAGGCTTTTATGGTTGCATCTTCGACCGTGTATTCTTTTACAATGCTTTTAAGAATCAGCATTTGTACCGGGACTCCTTTTTCTCTATAGGCGCCATTGTATAGGACGAATATAAACTGAATATGAACTGAGTACTCTGTATTTATTCCGTAACAACCCCTAAAGCAGAAAAATGGATTCATAATCAAAAGGTTGAATGCTTTTTCCCTTTTGTTTAAAATCAGTTTACAACTAGTACTCTGTCAACCCTAAGTCCGCATATTATTTGTCGAGGGAAATTTCTGCAGGGCAAGGCGGAGGATTGAGCAATACTGGACGTATTGCGATTGACGACAACGCAGCCATGCAGAAATTTAACCGACAAGGAA
>DATMYB010000116.1:0-5657 GCA_035561215.1 Syntrophomonas sp.
ATTCCAAATAGTTGAGAGGTTTTAAGGAGGCGACAACCATTAACAAAATAAACCGCAACGACTTCTGTTGGTGCGGAAGTCTGAAAAAATATAAGAAATGTCATCTGGAACTGGACGAAAAACTGGCTCAACTGGAACAGGAAGGCTTGGAAGTTCCGGGTCGGGATTTAATCAAGACTGAAACCCAGATCAACGGGATTAGAAAAGCGTGTCAACTGAGCAAAGAGATTCTGGATCTTTTGGAGGGTAAAATCGTACCGGGTCTGCGCACCGACACGATTGATGAATGGGTTTATGATTACACTGTAAGCCATGGGGCTACCCCGGCGTCCCTTAATTATAAGGGGTTTACCCGCAGTGTTTGCACTTCGATCAATGAAGTCATTTGTCACGGCATTCCTTCCGCACAGGAATTGAAAGAAGGAGATATTGTAAATATTGACGTTACCAGTATTCTAAACGGATACTACGGGGATACCAGCCGCATGTATCTGGTAGGCGATCCTTCTCCGGCGGCGCGCAAGCTGGTGGAAGTGGCCCGTGAATGTTTATATCTGGGCATCGAACAAGTCAAGCCTTTTAACCGGATCGGTGACATTGCCTATACCATTGATCAGCATGCGCAAGCCCACGATTATTCTGTGGTAAGAGATTACGGCGGTCACGGGGTAGGACTGCAATTTCACGAGGAACCTTTCGTACATCATTATGGGGACAAGGAAACCGGCATGGTACTGATGCCCAACATGGTTTTTACGATTGAACCGATGATCAATGCGGGTACTTACAAATGCCGGACCCTGGAGGACGGATGGACTACCGTGACTGCCGACGGTTCTCTGTCGGCCCAATGGGAGCATACGGTCCGCGTAACCTTCGACGGAGTCGAAGTATTAAGCTGATCAGGAATTATTTTTAGGAGGAGTGTTTTGTAATGAAGTCGAGATTAAAAGCGATGGCGGTATTCATTATACTGACCATGTTCCTATCCCTGGGTATGGCGCCGACAGCACTGGCGGCCGAATCAAGTTCGGCGGAAACCGGCGCGTATCTGGAATCATTGATGAAGATGGCCCAAGATAAATACAACTATGATATAACCGATGAAGCTTTGACAGAAGGCGCGGTCAAGGGAATTTTTAACAGCATGGACCCGTACACCGAGTTCTTTACTACCGAGGAAGCCCAAGAGTTTATGGAAGACGTGGGCGGTTCCTACACCGGCATCGGTGTCGTACTGACCCAGATGGAAAACTATGTGGTGATCACTCGGGTGTTCCCGTCATCCCCGGCAGAGACGGCAGGGATTATCAGCGGTGACAAAGTCGCTACTATTAACGGTAAAGATGTAACGGGCGTTTCGGTTGACGAAGTCAGCAGCCTGATTCGTGGCGAAGAGGGAACTCAGGTAAACCTGGGATTATTGCGGGAAAAGACTTTGCATAATATTACGGTGGAGCGGAAAGGGATCAAAGTCAATCCTATCAACTACGAGGTACGTGACGGCATCGCTTATATTTCCATCGACACCTTCAATTCCAATACATACGATTACTGGTCCGATGCTTTGAGTGACATCGAAAAGACCGGCGCCACCCGTATGATATTGGACTTGAGAAACAACACCGGCGGTGAAGTCGACCAGGCTATTTCCGTAGCCCGGCATCTGGTTCCGGCAGGAACCATCAGCACGTTGGAATTCAGAAATCCGGACATGGAAGATACCGTATATAAGTCATATTTGGAAAAACCCACTTATACACTGGTGGTGCTGGTCAACGGCATGACCGCCAGCGCCTCTGAAATACTGGCGGGTGCAATCCAGGATACCAAAGTCGGCACTCTGGTAGGGACCAAAACTTTTGGTAAGGCGCGGGTACAGTCGGTTTTACCGATCCTCAGTCCCACGGGTTATGAAAAATACGGCAAAAATACCGGAACGATCAATGCTTATGAGTTGAAAATGTCCGATCGCATGAAACTGTCTAACGAAGATTTGCTGGGATTGGTTAAAATTACCACTGGAACTTATACTACCCCTACAGGTCGCATGATCGATGAAACCGGCCTTACACCGGATGAAACCGTCCCCGATCCGGAAGCTAAAAACGGCGTGTATATCAACAGTGTGGTCAAACTTAGCAAGACCGTAAAACCCGGTCTCAACGACGAAGACATAGACGTATACAATGGTGAAAAAATATTGAAACTGCTGGGCTATGACATTGATACGCCGGACATGCAGTTGGACTCGAAAACATTTGCGGCAATCCAACAGTTCCAGACCCAACAGGGACTCAGCCCCTACGGCGTACTGGATTTCTCCACCCAGGAGGCGCTTAACCAGCAGTATAACAAGCTGCTACCTGAACTCGACCCTCAATATGGGGAAGCACTAAAAATATTGCAGGCAAAATAATTATGATAAGTTCATTTTCAGCCGGCAGGCGTGATGAACCGTCCCCGTCAAGAGAAACAAAACCTTTTGCTGGGCTCCGTTAAAGACGGGGTCCAGTTTTTTTATGCTGCAGTTTCGAGCAACCGACGATAGGTCGTTTAGTCTCCGCTGTTGTCAGGTTTCTGCTCAAAGAGGAATTTATCAACGTGCATTCGTTTGCCGGGTTTTTGGCGCCGTTTAATTTACGGTTTTCCCCGCGGTGTTGTGCTCCTTGGTTTTTGGCACTGAGGTCGGCTGCCGGCCCAAATCGATAACATAAACTTTGCGCTGCCCTTTGGCCGAGGACGATAACGTCATCTCGCAGGAGTAAGCGTCAACCTCTCTGGGGCTCAGCCGGTTACGCAGCCGATTAAAACTTTCCGCGCTTACAATCGCCACCAGGTTGTCACCGTCACCGGCATCCGCAGTACGGTGATCCGTGTTTAAAGACCCGCTCATGGTCAGCAGGGCCGGATTGTCCACCCGGTAAGGCTGCTGGATCAGGGTAAACAAATAGGGCAGGGGGTTGTTTTCCAGAGATAGGTTTTCATCCAGGATCACCAGACTGGAGTGCCGCTGGCTGATATTAACCGTCTTTTTGAATATTTGCATGACCAACCGGTTGGATTGGTTAGTGTCGGAATTTTTACGGCAATAGTCGTAAAAGGGCAGCAACTGCAGGATCAAGAGCACTGCCAGCAGACCGAAGGCAGGGACGTGCGCTAATCGTTTGCTGCCCAGCCAAGCATACAGATAGTCGGCGACGCGTATTAAACCGAGGGCTGCTATAAGCAGGGCACAGAGAATCAAGGGCATAATATAACGGGTCGCCAAATAGAAAACATAGCGTTGATTTATCCACGGCATAATAAACATAGCCGCCGCCAGAAAATAAAGAGGCAGCCATTTTTTCTCTTTATAGGTGAAATAAATGCCGGCCATGAATAAGAGCAGCGCCAAGCTGAACCAGGGATTGGCCAGATATTGCAGCCAGCCGTTCTGTTCCTGATAAACCGAACTTAGCGAACGCAGCAATTCGATTAGCATGGCCTGGAGATTGGTCCAATACGATGCCAGAGAAGGATGCTGTTCCAGGGCGTAACTTTTAAATTGCAGCCAATGCAGGCTGCCGCCCCGCGAAATAAAATTGTAATAGATCATATTGAGGTAACCAGCCATAAAAACCAAACCCGCCCCGGCAAAGCTGCGGACCTTTATGCCGGTTTGACGGCGAAACTGCGGACGGCTGAGATAGAAAACTACCGCGATTACATAAATGATGGCGGAAGAATGAGTCTGCAAGGTCAAGGCCCACAAAAAAGCCGATAATATCAGCCAGGTGCCGCTGCCTCTTTTTTCGGCGGTTATCAAGGCCAGCAGAGCCAGACAAAAGAAAAAGGGAGTAGTGCAGTTTGACCAGGCCATATGGGTGACCAGAATGTGCATGCCGTTGCCGGTCAACAGCAGGGCTGCCGCTAACCCCACCCACTTTCCGTAAAGCTCCTTGCCGATATAATAGATCAGCACTACCGTCAGGGCGGAGGTTAATGCCACATAGAGGCGGGGCCAGTAAATACTTACCCCCAGCAGTTTAAATATGCCCGCCAAAATAAAATTGTGCAGGGACCCGATATCATGGGCTACATTATGCAGAGGCAGACTTTGTCCCAAAAATATCTGATGGGCCAGATTCACCTCTTTAAGCTCGTCAATATAGCGGGGAAATTCCCAGAGCCAGGGCAGTCGTACCAGCAAAGCCAGGGAAAACAGACCGGTCGCCAACCCAAGCTGCGGCATGAGACTGGCGTGACCGGGCAGGGAATAGCGGTTAAACGCTACCGCCAGTTTGATTTTCAGTAAATCCAGGGCCATAGATAATGGCGCCGACAGGTGCGAAACCGTTGAGCCCTGACATTCAATACCGTCGATATCGATTTCACTGACGGAAAAGTGCAAATGACGGGCTAGCACCAGCAGCTCAACGTCAAAAGCAAATCTGCGGATGTGCTGGCGGGGAAATATTTGAGCGGCCGCCCGGCGGCTGAAACCTTTTAATCCGCATTGGCTGTCTCTGATTCCGGGTAAAAGCGATAATCTTACCAGCCGATTAAATATTTTGCCCTGCCAAGACCGCCAGCGAGATTCGCCTTCAATTCTGCCGCGTCCCTGGCTGTGACGACAGGCGACGACGATATCTTGCCCGTTTTGCAGTTGCTGCACCACCATGGCAATATGATCAGGAGTAAAGGTGTCGTCGGCATCGGCAAAAATCAGATGTTCGCCGCGAGCATTATACATACCGGTTTTAACTGCCGCCCCCTTGCCCTGGTTGAAGGGATGCCGGATAGGTTTAATAAAAGGGAATCGGTCGGCGAACTGGCGAATCACGACGTCGGTATCATCCCTGCTGCCATCGTTTACTACAATTATCTCCACCGGCAAAGAGCTTTGCAGCCGCGACAATTGCAGCAATCTGGACGGTAAGCGCCTGGCTTCGTTATAGGCTGGAATTATAATGCTGACCAATCCGGCTTGCCGCGGATGTTCGGGAAAATCAGGCTGCCTGACTTCCTTGGCGCGGAAAACCCAATTGCGGTAAGCCATGAAATTCCAGGTTGCGGATAGCAGGGCAGCTACAATTTTAGCCCCGTTAAAAAAAACCGCCGACTGCAAGTGAGCGTTGCTGCCCCAGGCCGTCAGTATGATTATGGCGCCGCTATTGATGACAATACCGGCCAGAGAAGCAATTACAAACCGTGTCAGCCGGCCCCGCTCCAAACAAGCAAAAGTCCAGCGCTGGTTCATAATAAAGCTGGTGGTCATCGCCGGAACCAACGACAGGAGGTTGATTACAGCAATCTGCAGGGGACTGCGGGCGCCGGTTACCATGAGCAGCAGATTAAATACCCCGAAATCAATCACGGTGTTGATGAACCCGGTTATTGCGAATCTGGTAAGTTGAACCAGCAAGCCGATACCCCCATATTAAACGAGTCAGTAAATTATTTGTAAAAGACGCGCGTTTAATACCGGCATATAAAGTATGTTGACGGCCTGCTTCAGCATAACAAATAGTGCAATTGAAAAATAATTTCCCTGCAAAGACCCAATTTAATCATGTTGAATGTATAAACATGAAGGAGCACTTGGCGCAGCTTGGGGGAATGCGGGCTACCAGGTGTTTTCCCGTGGGGAGTCTGGCCACGGTTTGTTTATATAT
>DATMYB010000117.1:0-11275 GCA_035561215.1 Syntrophomonas sp.
CATGCAGGTAAGGGCATTGCCGCTCATTTTGCTTTCGCTGCCGTCCAGATTGAACATCTGCATCCGGGCGTCCGCCACCTTTGAGGGACAGATCAAAACAATACCGTCGCTGCCGATGCCGTAATGGCGGTCGGACAGGTAAACGCTCAGTGATTCCGGACTGATGATCTGCTGCTTAAAACAGTCAAAATAGATGTAATCGTTGCCGCAGGACTGCATTTTGGTGAAAGACAACTGCAGCCGCTCGTTTCTCATGTGATTGATATCCACCAATTCGGTGTTGCTCTGGGAATAGCGGCTCTTTAAGCTTTTCGCCAGGGCGCTGGCGGTATCCAGCGAAGTCAGACACGGAATGGCTGTCTCCACCGCCTGACGGCGGATTTTAACGCTGTCCCGGCTGGGCAGCCGCCCTTTGGAAGAGGTGGAGATAATATAGTTGATTTTGCCGCTCTCCAACAAGGTCTGGATATTGTCATGATCGGCTTCATGGATCTTTTTGACCGGTATCGCCTGTAATCCCGCCTGTTGCAGGAACTGAGCGGTGCCGCCGGTGGCATACAGGGTGAAACCCAATTCGGCATATTGTCTGGCAATATCGGTAATCTCCGGTTTGTCGCTATCCCGCACGGTGATCAGCACGCCGCCCTGCTTAACCATCTCATAGCCTGCCGCCACCAGTCCTTTATATAGGGCCTCGGCCATGGTCTTGCCTATGCCCAACACTTCGCCGGTGGATTTCATTTCCGGTCCCAAAGCCACATCCACATCCATCAGCTTGGCAAAGGAGAAAACCGGTACTTTGACGGCAACATACGGAGGCGTTTTATACAGCCCCGTACCGTAGCCCATATCGGCTAATTTCTCTCCCAGCATGGCCCGGGTGGCCAGATCCACCATGGGTACGCCGGTCACTTTGCTGATATAAGGAATCGTGCGGGAAGACCTGGGATTGACTTCAATCACATATATCTCTCCGGCATGAATGACGTATTGAATATTTACCAGTCCCCGGGTCTTTAAAGCCAGCGCCAGTTTTTTCGAGTAGTCGATAACCTGCTCGATCAAATGGCCGTTAAGGTTCCAGGGGGGATACACGGCAATGGAATCGCCGGAATGGATGCCGGCCCGCTCGATGTGCTCCATAATACCGGGGATGAGGATGTCTTCCCCGTCGCAGATGGCGTCCACCTCGATTTCGATGCCCATCAGGTACTTGTCTATCAACACCGGATTTTCGATATTATAGGATAGGATGATATCCATATATTCGCGGATATCATCGTCACTGAAGGCAATGATCATATTCTGGCCGCCCAGCACATAGGATGGACGCATCAGTACCGGATATTCCAATTGGTTGGCAGCTTGCAGCGCTTCCTCCCGGTTCATAACGGTATAGCCCTGGGGCCGTTTAATGGACAATTGCCCCAGCAAGGCGTCAAAGCGCTCCCGGTCTTCGGCGGCGTCGATGCTGTCGGCGGGGGTTCCCAGAATACGAACTCCCTGGGCCTCCAGGAACTTAGTCAGCTTGATGGCGGTCTGGCCCCCGAAAGCCACGACCACCCCGTAGGGCTGTTCCGTATGGATGACGTTCATTACATCCTCGCCGGTCAGGGGTTCAAAATACAGGCGATCGGCGGTATCAAAGTCGGTGGATACGGTTTCCGGGTTGTTATTGACGATAACCACTTCGTAACCCACCCTTTTTAAAGACCACACGCAATGGACGGAAGCGTAGTCAAACTCGATGCCCTGACCGATGCGGATCGGCCCCGAACCGAAAACGATGACGGTTTTTTTGCCGCTGTGGCGTTCCCGGATAAACTGCTCCGCCTCGTTTACCTCATCATATGTGCCATAAAAATAGGGAGTTTCGGCTGCAAATTCGGCGGCACAGGTATCCACCATCTTGTAGGCGGCCCGCAGGGGCTGTTCAATCTCACAGCCCGAAAGCCTTTGGATGACCTGGTCGGGGTAGCCCATGTTTTTTGCCCGCCGATAAAGCTCGTCCGACAGTTCTCCGGCGGCCAGCTCCTGCTCCAGGGCGACCAGGTTGGCCAGCTTGTTGATGAACCAGGGATCGATTTGGGTGACAGTGTGAATGGCGCCGGCAGCCATGCCTCTTTTGAGGGCTTCAAAGACCACGAAAAGTCTTTCATCATTGCATTCCCACAACAACTGGCCGATTTGTTCGTCGCTCAGTTCCTTAAGTTTAGGCAAATTCAAACTGTCCAGGGATATTTCCGCCCCCCGCACCGCTTTCATGATACTTTGTTCAAAGTTAATCCCGATGGCCATCACTTCACCGGTAGCCTTCATCTGGGTCCCCAGCGTGCGCTGGGCGTAAACGAATTTATCAAACGGCCATTTGGGCAGCTTGACCACCACGTAGTCCAAGGCCGGTTCGAAACAGGCGTAGGTCTTGCCGGTCACGGCATTTTTAATCTCGTCCAACGTATAGCCGATGGCGATCTTGGCCGCCACTTTGGCGATGGGATAGCCGGTGGCCTTGGAGGCCAGCGCCGAGGAACGGGACACCCTTGGATTGACCTCGATCACCGCGTACTCAAAGCTATGAGGGTGAAGCGCAAATTGGCAATTGCAGCCTCCCTCCACCTCCAGGGCATTGATGATATTCAAAGCCGCCGAACGCAGCATCTGATATTCTTTGTCGGCCAGGGTTACCGCCGGGGCGATAACGATGCTGTCGCCGGTATGCACCCCCACCGGATCGAAATTCTCCATGCTGCACACGGTGATCACGTTGCCGGCCCGGTCCCGCATCACTTCAAACTCGATCTCCTTCCATCCGGCGATGCATTGCTCGATCAGCACCTGGGTGATGGGCGAAAGCCTGAGTCCATTGGCGGCTATCTCCTGCAGTTCTTTTTCATTGCGGGCGATGCCTCCGCCGGTTCCTCCCAGGGTGAAGGCCGGGCGGACGATGACCGGATAGCCGATCTCTTCCGCGAAATTCAGCGCGGCCGGTACGTCGGTGACCACCAGGGAAGGAATCACCGGCTCGCCGATGGACTGCATGGTGTCCTTAAACATCTGCCGGTCCTCGGCCTTGTCAATGGTAGCCGGATTGGCTCCCAGCAATTTGACGCCGTGTTCTTCCAGAAACCCTTCCCGGGCCAGTTGCATGGAAAGGGTCAGTCCGGTTTGTCCGCCCAGCGTGGACAGCACGCTGTCCGGACGCTCTTTCAAAATGATCCTCTTTACCGTTTCCAGGGTCATGGGCTCGATATAAATCTGATCGGCCATGGCGTAATCAGTCATAATCGTGGCCGGGTTGGAGTTTACCAGTACCACCTCCAGCCCTTCTTCTTTCAGAGCGCGGCAGGCCTGAGTACCCGCATAGTCAAATTCCGCGGCCTGACCGATTACGATCGGCCCCGAGCCGATCACCATTACTTTTTTTATATTTTGGTCGAGCGGCATTGCTCTTTCCCCTCCCGCATAAGTTCCATAAATTGATCGAATAAATAACAGGTATCCAGCGGTCCTGCCGACGCTTCCGGATGAAATTGGGTCGAAAAGGCAGGCATGTTGTGATACTCTATCCCCTCACAGGTGCCGTCGTTGACATTGACAAAGCGCATAACCGCGTGGGGGGGAAGCGTGTCCGCCACCACCGCATAACCGTGATTCTGGCTGGTAATATACACTTTGCCCGACTGCAAATCCTTGACCGGCTGGTTGGCGCCGCGATGGCCGTATTTTAGCTTGGCGGTTTCCGCCCCCTGGGCCAAGGCCAGCAATTGATGGCCCAAACAGATGCCGTAAATGGGTATGCCCGCCTCCGTCAGTTGCTTCAGTTGGTTGATGATGCCCACGTTGTCGGCAGGGTCTCCCGGTCCGTTGGAAAGCATGATCCCGTCCGGCTTTAAGCTGATGATGGTCTCGGCGGTGGTCAGGGCAGGTACGGTAATCACCTCGCAGCCCCGTTTCAATAACTCGCGGCGGATATTTTCCTTGGCTCCGAAATCCCACAGCACCACCCGCAAGCCGTCCGGGGCTCCGGCAGCAATGGATATCTCGTCGCTGCTGACGCTTTCCACCGCACCGGTTATGCGGTAGCCGCGTATCTCTTTAAGGATCTCCTCCAGATTGTCAATATTGGAAGTGATCTTGGCGTTCATGACCCCCACCTCGCGGATGAGTTTGGTCATCTCCCGGGTATCCACTCCATAAACGCCGATAATATTATGCCCCTTTAAAAAGGCGTCAAGCTCGCCTTCACTGCGGAAGTTGGAAGGAACCTGACACCACTCGCGGACGATATAGGCCTTTACATGGGGGGAAGAACTTTCGAAATCGGCGGGAATGACTCCGTAATTGCCGATCAGGGGAAAGGTTTGAATCACCATCTGACCGTAATAACTGGGATCGGTCAAAGTTTCCAAATACCCGGTCATGCCGGTGGTAAAAACAATCTCACCGGTCACTTCCCCTGCTACCCCGAAGGGCTTGCCGCTGAAAATCTGCCCGTTTTCCAGCACCACAAAGCGGTTTGGCATTATTTTAAACTCTCCTTTGCTAAGCAGCCTCTGCACATGAATTGCAATCGTGATTCCACTGCCAAAAACTGAATTAACCAGGTTGAATGTATAAATTGTATAAATATGGAAAAGCACTTGGCGCTGCGTCTGGCAACGGTTTGTTTATACATTCAACTAACGCATTATGACACAAGAGTAGACACAAGAGAACCGTCCCCCTGTGCGTGTGATTTTATTCCGTTATAAGCTTCACATTGTCCATAACCAGTTTTTCCATGATGGTCTTAATTTGCTCACCATCGAATCCAGCCTGGCAGTATAACTTTATCATTTCTTGGCATGTAAAATCAAACCGGGCCAGGGATTCGCCCGTACTAATTTTCTTTTTTTCCGGCCATAGTCCGGATATATATGCAAGTCCTTGCTTATAGATCCAGCACTGCTTGCATAACTCGTACTCCTGGCTTTTCAATGCCCGGCAATAGGTGCACTGCCTGCCAAATTCGTAATAATCATCCAAGGTTTTTTTCCCGCCGCGCTCTTTCATAATTTTTACCCTCAAACGCAACTTGGTAGTCTGCGTCACCTAAAACTCTACTTCTCACTGCCCTGCCTCGCCGCTTTTCATGGCGAGAATTTTTGTCGGCGGATAACCCCGTAGTCTGTTACACCTAAAACTTTCATTCCCGCCGGCTAAATTGCCGCAAGACTTCGTTGTCGTCACTCGCAATACGTCCAGTATTGCTCACTCCTCCGCCTTGCCCTGCAAAAATTTATCTCGGCGGATAAAATAAACTTTTAGGCGACACAGACTACTAGCTTTAATTCCCCGCCAGCTAAAATAAACTTTGAGATGTTACAGACTACTTTTATCCCCAAAAGAAAAATACGTGCTATAATGGGTTAGACGAGTCTAACCCATTTCCGGCTCGCCCGTTATTGTACGGCGCGCCGCGTATTTAATCATTATCATCTCCATAAATATCGTTATAGAAAAGAGGTTGAATATGAAAGAGAAGATCGCAACCGCCGCAGAGCCCAAAGCCGGCATGGCCAGGCTTTTGGAGCTGGCGGCTACCAAAAAGCCCCTGATTATTGCGGCCGTAGTCTTGTCTGCACTGGCCTCAATAGCCTCCTTTATCCCGCATCTGACCATCTACTATATCATACGGGAAATTATGGGCGCCTATCCCGATTGGGCTGGCCTTGACCTGCAAAAAATCCTGGACTTCGGCTGGATCGCTTTCGGAGGCATTATTCTCAATATCCTCCTATACTTTTTCGCCCTGATGTGCTCGCATCTGGCCGCCTTCGGCACCCTGTACGAGCTGAAGGTGAATTTCGCCTCCCACCTGGCCCGGGTGCCGCTGGGTTTTCATGTGCTGGTCGGCAGCGGCAAGCTGCGCAAAATCATGGACGAGAACATCGAGAAGATCGAAGGGTTTATCGCCCACCAGCTTCCGGACATTGTGGCCTCCCTGGTGGCTCCGGTGGTCATGCTGGTCATTCTGCTGACGGTTGACTGGCGCTTCGGCCTGGCGGCCCTGGCAGGCATTGTTATCGCCTTTGCGGTGCAGATAAAAGCCTATGGCAACGAAAGCGCCAAAACCTGGATGGACAGATACCAGACCTCGCTGGAGGACATGAACAACGCCGCGGTGGAGTATATCCGGGGCATTACCGTGGTCAAAGCCTTCAAGCAAACCGTGTATTCCTTTCGCCGGATGCACGACTCCATCAAGGAATATACCAATATGGTCATTCCCTATACCTTGAGCTGGGAAAATTATATGTCGGCTTTTACCACCATCATTAACAACATTTACCTGTTTTTGATCCCGGTAGGCGTTTGGATCGGAATGAATACCGTCGATTACCAGAGCTTTGCGGTCACCTTTATTTTCTACCTGATCTTTGTTCCCTCCATCGCCACTATTATGATGAAAATCATGTATGTCACCAGCGGCGGCATGCAGATCGTCGGCGGGGTGGAACGGATGGACCAAATCCTGCACACCCCGCCCCTGTCTCAGCCGGAAAATCCCCAAACTACCGCGGGACATGACATCGTTTTTGACCAGGTCTCCTTTTCCTACCCCGATCAGGAAACCGACGCCCTGTCCAGCGTTTCCTTCCGGGCCGGGGGAAACCAGATTACCGCCATCGTGGGCCCCTCGGGAGGGGGCAAAAGCACCATCGCCCATCTGATCCCGCGTTTTTTTGATGTCCGGGAAGGGAGCATCCGCATCGGCGGCGTCGATGTTCGCGATATGAAGACGGATTATCTGATGGAAAAGGTCAGCTTCGTATTCCAGGACGTGTTTCTCTTTAAGCAGAGCATACTGGACAATATCCGCCTCGGCAACCAAACGGCCACCGACGAGGAGGTGATCGCCGCCGCCCGGGCCGCCCAGTGCCATGAATTTGTGGAAAAACTGCCTCAAAAGTACCATACTGTGATCGGCACCCGCGGAGTTCATCTTTCCGGAGGAGAGCAGCAGCGCATCGCCATCGCCCGGGCGATCGTGAAAAACGCGCCCATCATCGTGCTGGATGAAGCCACCGCCTTCTCCGACCCGGAGAACGAATACCTGATCCAGCGGGCCTTTGAAAAGCTCATGCGGGGCAAGACGGTGATCATGATCGCCCACCGGCTGTCCACCATCCGCAGCGCAAATAAGATCGTGGTGATCGACAAGGGGCTTTTGCTCGAGGAAGGCAGCCATGACCAGTTGATGGCTAGAAAGGGCAAGTATTTCGATATGTGGACCATGTACAGCAAGACTCTGGATTGGAAAATGAGCCGGGAAGGAGGCGCGGCCCATGCTTAATCTCAAAGAGGCACTGATGCTCACCGATAAAGGGTATTCCGATTTAAAAAAGGCGATTGCCGCCTGCACCCTGACCAATCTTTCGTTGATGCTGCCTTTTGGCGTGACCGTCGGTATTTTCGGCGAGTTGCTGAAGCCGCTGATGGGGCAGGAACTCTCCTGGCCCAGGATGTGGCTGCTGCTGGGATGCGGCATCGTAGCAGCCCTGCTGGTGTTTATGGCCAGCAAAAACGATTATAAGAAAACCTATATCACCTCATACCTGGAGGCTGAAACCAGCAGAATCAGCGTAGCGGAACACATCCGCAGGCTGCCCATGAGCTTTTTCAACTCCAAGGATTTGACCGAGCTGACCACTAACATCATGGCCGACTGCGCAACTACCGAGCACGTATTGAGCCATATCGTTCCCCAGTTGTGCGCCAATGCCATCTCCATCACCCTGGTCTGCGCCATGCTGGCCATCTTCGACTGGAGGCTGGCCCTGGCCGTGTTCTGCACCGTGCCGCTGGCCCTGCTGGTCATCCTGGGCAGCAAAAAGATTCAGAACCGGCTGGGCGAAAAACATGTGGAGTCCAAGCTGGCGGCCTCCGGCCAGGTCCAGGAGTACCTGGAGGGCATCAAAATCATCAAAGCCTGCGGGCTGGACGGCTCCAAATTTGCAGCGCTGGATAATGCTCTGCGCTTGATGAAGCAGATGGCCATCAAGATGGAATTCGGCACCGGGGTGTTTGTGACCGGCGCCCAGATGATCCTGCAGTCTGGTATAGGGTTGACCGTTTTTGTCGGCGCCTATCTGCTGACCGGCGGGAAAATAGAACTGATTCCTCTGCTGATGTTTTTGGTCATCGTAGTGAGGATATACGGTCCGGTTATGGTGGAGTTTACCCTGCTGCCGGAGCTGTTTTACATGCGCATCTCCACCCGGCGGATGCGTACTTTAATGACCACGCCAATTATGGAAGGCAATACGGAAACTCAGCTCAAAGATTGGGATATCGAATTTGATCATGTATTTTTCAGTTATAATACCAAAAATCCACAGGAGGATATGGTAATCAAGGACCTGACGGTATCCATCCCCACGGATGCCATCACCGCGCTGGTGGGACCATCCGGTTGCGGAAAAAGCACCATTTCCAGACTGATCGCGCGGTTCTGGGATGTAAACCAGGGCAGCGTCAAAATCGGCGGCGTCGATGTGAAAACCCTGGATCCGGAGCATTTGATGAGCTATATGTCCTTTGTGTTTCAGGATGTAGTTCTTTTCAACGATACGGTTTACAACAACATCCGCATCGGGAATATGGAGGCGACGGAGCAGCAGATCATGGAAGCCGCTCAGGCCGCTTGCTGTGATGAGTTTGTCCACGCTCTTCCCGACGGCTACCAAACCATGCTGGGCGAAAACGGCAGCACTCTTTCCGGCGGCGAACGGCAGCGGATTTCCATTGCCCGCGCCCTTTTGAAAAATGCGCCCATCGTTCTGCTGGACGAAGCTACCGCCTCTCTGGACCCGGAAAACGAAGTATTTATTCAGCAGGCCATCTCCAAGCTGATTGTCGGCAAAACGGTTATCGTCATTGCCCACCGCTTGAGAACGGTAGCGGGAGCGGATAAAATCATTGTTCTCCAGGAAGGCAAACTGGTGGAGGAAGGTACTCATAACGTTTTAATGGAAAATAAAGGCCTGTACGAAAGGCTGTATAGCATTCAGCAGGAGAGTCTGGGCTGGAGCGTTTAGGTAATGCTAGTGTACTGTATCACTCACATTTCGGCAAATGACTTGTCTGAATTTCCATCTGCTATGCTGAGCGACGACCCCTTGCAGACTGAAAATTCATCCTGCGTCCTTTATCCAAAATTGAGTGAGCCAGTACACTAGAGCGATTGCAGCAGATTTAAGCAATCGTATCCGTTGACTGATGCGGAGCGGTTTCCCCCACACCGCTCCGCATTTCATTTGCATTACAAGTATTGCTGGAATATCAATTGATAAATCGGAGCAAGGGCCGAAAATTCATCCCACCCTGCCCAAGCTATCGGTAGGAATATTATTTTACAATTAATATCGAACAAGCAGCATATTCAAGCACCTTACCGGAGACGCTTCCCAGTAAAAACCCTTTAATACCCGATGCTCCCTGATGCCCCATAATAATTAAATCGTATTTTTCCTGTTTAGCGAATTTAATAATCGTTTCGGCCGGATGGCCGACTAGAATTTTGGTTTTTATGCTTATGTCCTGGCTTTCGCCTAGTTCGACGACCTTTTTAAGTATTTTCGAGAAAAATGTCATGCCTTCATTTTTCGCCTCTTCGACTTCCCCCACCGTAGCAGTATAGTCTGGCAGTTGTACCACCGATAAAGCTGTCAAATCCGCCCCGCTCGCTTTGGCAAAGTTAATGGCCTCCATGTAGGCCTTCTCCGCACTTTTAGAAGAATCCACCGCCACCATGATATTTTTGAACACAATACACGCCTCCTTTAAACATCGTTATTATCACTTAAGAGCTGTGCTTGATTTTCTATAATATAATCCGGCTCAAACCATTTTTGAGCTATAAAGGTGGGCACCACCGCGCTGAGAATGACGGTCGTGACCAGCAGGGAAAATTGCGTAACATTAATATAGCCGGCATTAAGACCAAACATTGATGATATCGTACCGAAAGTCAGTCCGGTACTCATCAGCAGCGTTGTAAACACCGCATCTTTCGTTACATATTTGCGGGCCAACGGGTAGACGCCAATGAGTTTAGGTATCAGCTTAACCAGGAAAAGTATAGCTAACAAGCCTAAATTCATACTGATTTCCTGCAAAGATACGTTCATGCCTGCTTTAATAAAAAAGAACGGTGTTAACATGGCAAATGATACGATCCGCAGCTTTTTTTGCACCTGACGATGTTCGGCCATGGTTTTTGAGAGCACCAAACCCAGAATAAAAGCGGGCAGGACGGCATGACTGGCTCCGATATCCGATACATAAATCAACAAGAAAAGCAACAGAAATATGAATTTGATTTCCGGCTCGATGACCCGGTCGCCGTATTTTTTAAAAACCCTGGGAATAACACGGGGGGCTAGTAAAATTACGACCACCGAAACGGCGATATAGATTAAAATTTGCCATTTCACTTGGGCGAATAAAACGCTTAATGCAATGGCGGTTCCTAAATCGGTTACAAAACAGGAAGCCATAAGAATTTTCCCGGTTTCGGTGTTGGTAAGCCCGGTTTCTACCAAAACGGCATAAACTACCGCCAACGATGTAGTTGATAGCGCTATCCCCGCTATTTCCGAGGCCGCGAAGCTCCACCCGGCCACATAATAGCAGTATGAAAAAGCCGCGGCGAAGGGCGCCAAAAACGAGATGATCCCGATTAATAGGCTCTCTTTTAATTTTTTTTTCATTAAATCCACATCAACTTCAGCTCCGGCTGAAAATGTAAGCAGAATCGAACCGGTAGTAGCCAGAAAATCGATCCATGAAGTCGTATGCAGACCTAGAAAATTACCTCCGATTACACCTAGAAGGATTTCAATAATTGTTACTGAAATAGCGGTTTCGATAGAAATTACACTGGCGGCAAAGGCCAGTACTGCCATGATTAGAGCAATAAGCGATGCTGACACGATCCTTCTCTCCTTATCAAAAAATAAGCCATAAAGATAAAAGCACAAAAAATAGCTCCTATGCCTATCTTCAGCATAGGAGCTATTAGCTTGCAGCGTTTTAGCCTTATGGCTCGGTGAGCTCCATCACCAAATTTATTTTACAAAGCTATTGTACTATCTCCGATTTGTTTTGCCAAGGCTTTCATAAAAATTTTAAATAAATCGAGTACTCTGTCAACCCTAATTCCACATTTCCTTGTCGGCTAAATTTCTGCATGGCTACGTTGTCGTCAATCGCAATACGTCCAGTATTGCGA
>DATMYB010000118.1:0-2744 GCA_035561215.1 Syntrophomonas sp.
TTACAATACTTGCACAATTAAAGTAGAATATAAATGCTGAGCATATTTTAAAGGGGGAATTATCGAATGAAGAAAAAACTGGCTATTATCCTCGTACTTTGTTTGTCGCTGACTTTTTTAATTGTCGGCTGCGGTTCCAAGGATGAGGGCGACCAAAAGTCGAAACCAGCACAGAGCGCCGACCAATCATTCCAGGATATTAAGGACAAGGGTTACTTTGTTTTGGGTCTGGACGACGCTTTCCCGCCCATGGGATTCCGGGAGGAAGGAACCAATGAGATCGTTGGTTTCGACATTGATCTGGCCAAAGAAGCGGCTAAGAGAATGGGCGTAGAAGTGAAATTCCAACCGGTCGTATGGGACACGGTTATAGAGGAACTGAACAACGGCAGCATTGATGTAATCTGGAATGGTCTGACGATTACGCCCGACCGCGAGAAACAGATTGCTTTCACCAAGCCGTATATTTCCGATAGTCAGATTATTGTTGTAAAGAAGGATTCGAAGCTTACTAATAAAGCCGCTCTGGCCGGGAAGAAAGTAGGCATTCAGGCTGCCAGCAGCGCTATCGAAGCAGTGGAAAAAGACGCCGCCACTTACAAATCTCTGGGAGAACTGGTTCAGTTCGACAATAATAACGACGCCCTGCTGGATCTGAAATCCGGTCGTGTAGATGCAGTAGTGGTGGACGAAGTCGTGGGACGCTACTATTTGGCTAAACACGCCGAAGATTATAAAGTGCTGGAAGAGAACTTTGGTTCGGAAGATTTCGGTGTGGGCCTTAGAAAGACCGACAAAGCGTTCCAGACTGAACTGCAGAAGGCGCTGGACGCTATGAAAGCTGACGGGACTTCCGCTGAGATCTCCCAAAAATGGTTCGGCGAGGATATTATCAAATAGTTGGCAAGATTCTTCCACTGGATTATTTATACGGTTTCATATATCATTATTACAGGCTGACAGCTTCATGCAGTCAGCCTGTAATTTTGAATTAAATTCAGCAGGTAAAGAGGTTTATTATGGACTATATAGCATCGTTAATGCCCTTTATGATGGAAGGTACGGTTATTACCCTTAAACTGTTTTTCCTGACGCTGATCATGGTGTTGCCGTTAGGCGTTTTTATGGCGCTGGCCCGGCTTTCAAAATTCAGACCCCTGAATGGATTTACTCAATTTTACATATGGGTGTTTCGCGGTACGCCTTTGCTGCTGCAGTTGCTTTTCATTTACTTTGGCCTCGGTACCCTCGGCATCATGATTGACCGCTTCGCGGCCGCCCTGCTGGCATTCATTCTTAATTATACCGCTTATCTGGCTGAAGTTTACCGTTCCGGCATTCAGTCCATCGACCGGGGACAATTCGAAGCCGCCGATGTATTGGGATTGAACCGGTGGCAAACCATGACCCGGATTATTCTGCCGCAGATGATTAAAAGAGTATTGCCCCCTATCAGCAATGAGGTTATTAACTTGATTAAAGATACTTCGCTGGTTTACGCCATCGGCATCAGCGAACTGCTGCGCGTGGCTAAAATCGCTGCCGTGCGGGATGCCATTTTCGTTCCCTTTATCGTAGCGGCCGTATTTTATCTGGTTATGACCGCGGTGATCCAGCAGACTTTCAAATGGCTGGAAAATCGCTACGCTTACTACCGATAGGAGAAGAATGATGCATATACTTAAAGCGACTGACGTTCATAAAAATTTTTATCGGGAAGAAGTGCTGAAAGGCATCTCCATGCAGGTTGAAAAAGGTGAAGTGATCGCTATCATAGGGCCTTCCGGCTCAGGCAAGAGTACGTTCCTGCGTTGTCTTAACCGCCTTGAAACCATCGACAGCGGCAGTATCGAAATCGAAGACGAATATATGGTGAAAAACGGCCCGGACGGAAAAGCGGTATACAGCAACGAAAAAGACATTGCCCGCATGCGACTGAAGATGGGCATGGTATTTCAAAGCTTCAATCTGTTTCCGCATAAATCGGTGCTGGAGAATTTGATAATGGCACCCCGGCTGGTTCAAAAGATAGACATAAAACTGGCCCAGGAAACGGCGATGATGTACTTGGAAAAAGTAGGTCTGGCCCAGAAGGCGTCCAACTTTCCTTTCGAACTTTCCGGGGGAATGCAGCAGCGGGTGGCCATCGCCCGGGCACTATGCATGAATCCTGATATAATGTGTTTCGATGAGCCTACCTCGGCCCTGGACCCGGAATTGACGGGGGAAGTGCTGCAGGTAATGAAAGATCTGGCCAATGAGCACATGACCATGGTGGTAGTTACCCATGAAATCGGATTTGCCCGGGAAGTAGCGGATAAGGTTATCTTCATGGATGAAGGCATCATCGTCGAAGAAGGCCATGCCGAAGACGTGCTCATCAATCCACGGCAGGTGCGGACCAAGGAATTCCTCAGTAAAGTATTGATGGCCCGTTAGGGATATCGTCCGCCTCGGACAGGCAAAAATCATACAAAAAGTTCAAGCCCGTGCCACTTAATAATTTTGATGGCCCGGGCATTAATCTGCTACGCTTAAACTAGTAGTCTGTGTCACCTAAAACTTTGCTTCCCGCCGGCCAAATTTACGCAGGACTTCGTTGTCGTCAATCGCAATACGTCCAGTATTGCTCAATCCTCCGCCTTGCCCTGCAAAAATTTATCTCGGCGGATAAAATAAACTTTTAGGCGACACAGACTACTAGGATTATCATCGGTCCGATCTGTCGTCAGCCTGTTCATTTC
>DATMYB010000119.1:0-3389 GCA_035561215.1 Syntrophomonas sp.
CTGGCGCTTTTGGCGCACAAAAATACCAGCAAAACAGCATAGGCAAAAAGCAGCAGGCCACCTTTGACCAAAATTTTACGATGTTGATTGACTGCGGGTTTGATGACGGTTTTTTTCCTAGGCTTCGAAACCGGTAATTCGACCCTTTCCTGCCACATATCCTGATGCTTATAAGCTGCCTGTTGCATACTATTATCCCTCCCCCATATTTAGAACTATAATTTACGCGCCGCTCGAAGCTTGGCGCTACGCGCGCGAGAATTGGCTTCACATTCTTCTTCACTGGCGATAATCGGCCGACGGGTCAAAATTTCCAGCTCAGCGTGATGATCGCATACACATACCGGCAATCCCGGCGGACAAATACATTCACGAGCTTTTTCCTGCATGAACCGTTTGACGATTCTATCCTCCAAGGAATGGAACGTTATAACACAGAGCCTGCCCTCGGGCAATAAACGTTCAACTGCTTGCGGAAGAACTTCCTCCAAGGCGTCCAACTCACCGTTGACTTCAATACGCAAAGCCTGAAAGGTCTTGCGAGCGGGGTGCTTTTCCCGGCGATAACTGGCGGGAACGGCGGCTCGGATAATTTCAGTCAGTTCGGCGGTAGTCTCAATGGCAGCCTGCCGGCGCCGATTTACAATAGCCCGGCTGATTGAACGGGCGTATTTCTCTTCTCCGTAACGAAACAAAATCCCGGCAAGTTCATTTTCATCGTATTCATTGACAATCTGGCGGGCGGTAAGGCTTTGGTTCCGGTCCATCCGCATATCCAAAACAGCGTCTTCATGAAAACTGAAGCCTCTTTCCGGCTCGTCCAACTGAAAGGATGATACTCCTAAATCCAGCATAATACCGTTAACTTTATCAATATTTATGCTGTCCAAAATTTCATTTAAGTTCCTGAAGTCTCCATGCACCAGCCTGATATTAGGTAATTCCAAGGTTTGACGAGTACGTTCCAGAATATTCTGATCTTTGTCGATGCCGATCAGGCAGGCATCACTTTCCAGCTTGCCGGCCAACCGGCGCAGATGTCCTCCACCGCCAAGGGTGCAGTCAACATAGATACCATAAAGATCATTTATCAACAAATCGACGGTTTCTTCCAACAATACCGCCTGATGCATGGCTATCACTCCTATAATCCCAAATCCACCAAACTCTCCGCGTAAGATTCATACGAAGCAGCAGCGGTCTGATTATAGTTTGCCCATACGGAACTGGACCAAATCTCAATTCTAGAACCGACTCCGATAATGACCAGTTCCTTATCGATCTGCGCATATTCTCTTAAATTTTGCGGTAGAACCACTCTTCCTTGTTTGTCTGTCTCCAGTTCAGCGGCGCCAGAAAAGAAAAAGCGGGTAAAAGAGCGGACATCAGTGCGGGTGAAAGGCAGCGAACGAATCTTCGCTTCGATGGTCTTCCACTCCTGCAGCGGATAAATAAAGACACAGTTATCCAGCCCTTTGGTGGCAACGAACCGGGTTCCAAGTTCTTCCCGGAATCGGGCCGGTACAATAAACCTGGCCTTTATATCCAATGAATGCTGATATTCGCCTAAGAACATTGGTCATGCTCCCCTGTGGGTTTTTTTGTGGGATTTCAATCCACTCTCATCCACTTCTCTCCACTGTCTTTATTGTTTTCTAGTATAATTGGGTTTATCCTTCTTTGTGAAAAAAATAACTTGCAAATTTAAAAAAAGGGAGACCTCAGTAGTCTGTTACAGACTACTAACTCAGCCAACCCAAATGGAATTGGAGAATATCCAGGGACGGTATTTGCATCTGCGGTGCAGATAAGCTTCTACCCGGTAAACTCCCGGAGAGGCCGCTTTAAATAAATGATCGGCGCCATCATTTTGCGCCTGCAGGGTTCCGTTTTTATATAATTTAACCCGGGCTGGCTGGGGCGTGCTCACCTTGATTTGCAGCCCTTCCTGCCAGGGAACGGTTTCGCCCAGGTGCCAGATCTGACGATCGTTGCTCACCGTGAAAGAAAAGCCGCGGCTGTGGCTGAAATAATCGTTGCCGACCCAGCAGCAGGCACTACGCAAAGCGCCGTATATTAATTTTTTGTCGGCAGCCAATTCGCCGCTTAAAGGTTGTTCCAGCAATACGTGCAGGTTGATGCAGCGGAAACTGTATAGATAGGATATGATCTGAATATTAACCGGTCCTATTTTAATTCCCGGCGCATGGGCATCTGCTCCTCCCACGGCAACTATTTTCTTCCCCTGTCGCTGATAATCATCAAACCTGCGCATGGTCTGGGGATAAGGCCCGACCAAAGCCCCCTGGGGGTTGAAGATATAATAAAGGGCCGTAAAAAAGTTGGTGATGCTCCCCTTCCACTGGGATAACAGGTTCCATATCTCAATGCCCTGAAACCCCTCCACACTCCAGTCGACCCAATTATAGACATTGCTGTTGTTCAAAAATTTAGAGGGATATTCCAGTGGGTGGGCAATGATACCGATGCCTCCCTGGCGATTTACCGCGTCGATAACTTCCTGGGGATGGGCGGTATTGTTGGGGACCGCCTGTTTTATATCCAAGGCTAAATAGTGGTTGTCCGCCTCGTTGGCTTCCATTCCCACCAGCATCAGCACCCCGTCCTTATAGCCTTCCTGGCTGGCTGCCTCCATGGCAAAATGGTCGGTCAGAATAAAAAAATCAAGTCCGGCCTGTCGGGCATAGCCTCGAATCTGTCTAACCGTGGCGCTGCCGTCCGAATAGCGGGAATGTATATGCATGTTGCCGGTATACTCAAACATAGGCCTCTCCTTGTTTGCAAATATAAATCTATTGATCTGTATAATACTATTCTTCCCCCAAAAAGAAAATATCTACCTACATTTGGACTTTTAACCGAATTCTGCCCTAGTACTCTGTCAACCCTAATTCCACAATTCCCTGTCGGTTAAATTTCTGCATGGCTGCGTTGTCGTCAATCGAAATACGTCCAGTATTGCTCAATCCTCCGCCTTGCCCTGCAGAAATTTTCCTCGACAAATAATATGCGGACTTAGGGTTGACAGAGTACTAGTAGCCTGCGTCACCTAAAACTTTGCTTCCCGCCGGCTAAATTTTCGCAGGACTTCGTTGTCGTCAATCGCAATACGGCCAGTATTACTCAATCCTCCGCCTTGCCCTGCAAAAATTTTGCTCGGCGGATAACCTAACCCTTTAGGTGACGCAGACTACTAGAAGACTATCAATCATTAGGAAAGGGGAGACACTGATGAAGTCAGTGGCAATTTTCAAGTGGGCGGTCAATCCACTGGACGCGCGGGTCAGCGCTGACGGCACGGTCGATTGGAGCGCGGCCTCCCCTTGGGTGGGCGATGACGATTATGTCGCCGCTCAGGTGGCCTGCAC
>DATMYB010000120.1:0-4749 GCA_035561215.1 Syntrophomonas sp.
GTATGAATACTTCTTGAAATACTTCATCAGCATCATATTTGGTTCCTGTTCGAGCAAAAGCGAGGCGGTACACCATATCGGCATAAAACTTTATAACTTTTTCTGCACAATCATCCGGACGTAATGATTGCGTTTTCAACATCCAAATCCTCCTTTCACTACAAACACCCTTTAAGGAAGGAAAATGCTACAAAATTATTTATAATTAAATTGCTTTAATCGGTGCGAATAAATTAAAGCCTTGAAAGCTCAGAGCTATTTAGATCGTAATTCATCCAGGAAACGCAGAAAATAATTTTAACCGGAAAGACAGGACGCAGTTATGCAGTACGACAAGATCAGAGAAGCTATTTTTTGCTCCCGCCCCAACCGCTTTATCGCCCATATACAAATCGACGGCCGGCAGGAAATTTGCCATGTAAAAAATACCGGTCGCTGTAAAGAGCTGCTGTTGCCCGGTGCGGAAATTTTTGTCCGTGAAGCCGGGGACAGCCGCCGCAAAACCAAATACGATCTGATTGCGGTTTATAAAGGCGCGGAGTTGATCAATATCGACAGCCAGGTTCCCAACGCGGTTTTTCGGGAATGGGTAACTGAAAATGCAGTTATTGATAACATTAAAATCATAAAGCCGGAATTCAAATATAAAAACTCCCGGCTGGATTTTTTCATTGAGACGGAGCGTCAAAAAATTCTCGCGGAAATCAAAGGCGTAACCCTGGAGAAAAACGGAGTGGCCATGTTCCCCGACGCTCCCACTGAGCGCGGGGTCAAACATATATATGATCTGTGCGAGGGGGTAAGCGAGGGTTTCGAAGCCTGGCTGGTGTTTATCATCCAAATGCAGGGCATAACCTATTTCACGCCCAACCGGGAAACCGATCCGGCCTTCGCCGAGGCTTTGCTGTACGCGAAAAAGCAGGGAGTTAAAATCATAGCACTGGACTGCCAGGTAACGCCGGATTCGATCCGGGCGGAAAACCCGGTGGCGGTAAAAGTCTCGCCCGATAATCCTGGTGTTTGATTTGCTCAAGCCTTTACTTTTACGCATAGCCAACGTGCCTCTGACGGATACGACCAACGAACTCAGGCGGGCACAGCACATTCACGGGTTTCAGCGTGGAGGCGGCGGCTACTATTCCTGCAGCAGTCGGTACAGCTTGCCCCGGCTGATGCCTAACTGCTTGGCCGCCGTGGATTTATTTCCTTTGGCGCTTTTCAACGCCTCCAGCACCAGTTGTCTTTCGTAATCGTCAAAGGATTGCTGCAGCGATTTTCCGGCCTGATCGGCATATATTCCTTCCTGCTCATCCACGTCAACCGAGGGCAGGTGCTTTTGGACGGCGTGTTTTTTCACATCCAGCACCCGCTTAACGTCGGCAGCGCTGATACAGTCTCCTTCCGACAATATGGTAAGTCGTTCCACCGTATTTTTTAGTTCGCGCACGTTGCCCGGCCAGAAATAATGATCCATTTCCTCTAAGGCGTCAATATTAAAGCTTTTCGTCTGGCCGTATTTATCGTTGGATTTATGCAGGAAATACCGGCCAAGAGGCCGGATGTCTTCTCGTCTCTCCCGTAGCGGTTTGATATGGATGGCTACGACGTTAAGCCGATAATATAAATCGCTGCGAAACTCTTTATTCATGATCGCTTCCTGTATATTCCGGTTGGTGGCCGCTAAAATGCGAACATCCAGCTTTATGGGCTTGGTCGAACCCAGCCGCATGATCTCGCCGCGTTCAATCGCACGCAGAATTTTTACCTGCAGGTGGTAAGGCATGTACCCAATTTCATCCAGTAGGATGGTGCCTCCTTTGGCCGCTTCCAGCAAGCCCATTTTTCCGCCTTTGACCGAACCGGTAAAAGCCCCCTCTTCATAGCCGAACAGTTCCGCTTCCAGCAGACTATCCGGAATAGCGGGAATGTTTAAGGAAAGATACGGTCCGTCCCGGCGCGGAGAGTTACTATGAATGGTATGAGCCGCAATATCTTTCCCCACCCCTGATTCCCCGGTTATCATTACGTTGCAGTCCACCGCCGCCACTTTTTTGATGGTGTCCAGCACTTTTTCCATATGTTTGCTGGCATAGACGAATTCATCCGTCAGCAGTGCTTTGCGGAGCTGCTGTACCTCCCGCAGGTAGCGTTCGTTTTGCTCGGCCTGGTTATGCAGCATTTCCTGCAAAACGTTGATCTCGCCCAGGGACGACGCGGTAGAAACGATATATTTTATCTCGCCGGCATCGTCAAAAATCGGCCGGCACCGGGATGAGTAGAAACCGGTATCGGTCAAAATCGTCCCGGTGATTTCATGCCGGCTGTCCAGCACCTTACGCACAATCGTATTCTGAATAAGCCCGTCTTTAAGATGCTGCTCCGGGGTAGTGCCGATCAATATGCCGCCATCCATGCCGGCATATTCGGACAGTTTCTTATTTACCATAACAACTCTTAAGTCCGCATCATAAACGACGACGGCGTCAGATAAGCTGTCGATGATGGCAACCAAATCTTTTGATTCCAGCACAGAGTTGTTCATGATTTCATTCGTCCTTTTTTGCATCGTTATGTTTTGATTATATACGATAAAACAGACAATCCGAAACAATAGTCGACATATTCTATTAGTCCTGATGGTTAAATGCACAATTTACAGGCATTTTCTTTTTGGCATATTTATTGCAATTTGAAATAACCAATACATTTTAATGGAGGTGTCAATGATGGAAACAACCGCACCCGACAGGAATCCTATCCAAGTTCTGGCTAGCCTGGGACAGACCCAGATGATATCGCTGGGCTCGGAGCTGGAGTATCAGGCCGCAACCAGGCCGGACCATCCCATTCTTATTTTTGAAGAGCGGGTAATCACTTACAGAGAATTCAATGCCCTGGCCAACCGCTATGCCAATCATTTTGCCGCTCTGGGCTTGCAAAAAGGAGACGTCGTCGCCCTGCTGATGGAAAACCGGCCGGAATTTTTAATCGCCGCCTCCGGGTTGAGCAAGTTAGGGGTCATCGTATCCCTGGTTAACAACGGGGTGCGCAAAGAGGTGCTGGCTCACGCCCTCAACATCTGCGACGCCAAAATGCTGATCATCGGCTACGAACTTCTGGACGCCTTTATGGAAATAAAAGATAAGGTGCATTTGCAAGATCCGGGTTTCATTTTCGCAGAAACCGAGGGAAATCAGCTCGAATTGCCGGCTGGTATTACCGATCTGAAAGTATTGGCCGGGGCGTCAGACGCCAATCCCCCCTCCACCGGTCAGGTCAGCACCGACGATGTTATCGTCTATATTTACACCTCCGGCACCACCGGTTTTCCCAAAGCCTGCGCCGTTACCCAAAAGCGTTGGATAGCCCTGGGCAACCAGTATACGTTGTTCGGAGAATTGACGCCGGAAAAAGCCCAGTATATGGTGCTTCCCCTTTATCATAACAGCGGCTTCGATATAGGCTTCTCCAGTACGGTGGTCTCCGGCGGCACCATGGTGCTGCGCAGGAAATTTTCCGCCAGCAAATTCTGGGAGGACGTGCGTAAATATAATGTCAACTTGTTTATCTATGTAGGGGAACTGTGCCGGTACATTTACAACCAACCCGAGCGGGCGGACGACGCGGACAATCCCCTGTACATGATCTCCGGCAACGGTATGCGCGGCGATCTGATGGAACCCTTCCGCAAACGCTTCGATATCAAGATCATAAAGGAAGTCTACGGGGCCACGGAAGGCGTCGGTTCCTTCCTCAACCTGAACGAAATCCCTGGTATGTGCGGCAGCCTGGATATGTTGGGCAGGCGGCAAGGGGAGATCATTAAATATGATCTGGATAAGGACGAAATCGTTCGCGATAATAACGGTTACGCCATCAAATGCGAGATTGGGGAAACCGGACTGCTGATCTGTGAAATCAACGCCATGAATGTGTTCGCCGGTTACGTCAACAATCCCCAGGCCACCGAGGAAAAAATCATGCACAATGTCCTACGGGAGGGCGACTGCTATTTTGACAGCGGCGATCTGGTGTGCTTAGCTGAAGACGATTATTTCTCCTTCGTAGACCGCCTGGGGGATACCTTCCGCTGGAAGAGCGAGAATGTCTCCACCAATCAAGTATCCAACGTAGTCAACAAGTTCGGCCAAATGGAAGACGTCAATGTTTACGGCGTGCAAATACCGGGATTGGAAGGCCGCTGCGGCATGGCCGCCATAAAACTTATGGACGGCGAAGTCATTGACTGGTCCAAACTGGGAGCGTTTGTCTGTGAAAAACTGCCTTCCTATGCGCGGCCGTATTTTATCCGCCTGCGGGACACCATCGACGCCACCAACAGTTTTAAGCAGTTGAAGAAACAATTGCAGACGGAAGGTTTTGACCCGGCTGCCATTAAAGACCCCCTCTACTTCCTCGACCCGGAAAAAAATATCTATGTGGAACTGACCCCGCAGCTATACGAAGATATCGTCAATCATAAGCTAAAATTCTAAAGCACCCGACCCGGTTGCTAAATCCAATTTAGCAATTAATAATTTCTCGGATGTCTCACCAACCGTTTGCAGGCTGAAAACCTACAAACGGTTTTTTGTAATACAAGGACATTATTTATAGAAACCGCTTCCTTCCCCGATACACAGATACATCTTCCCGGCTGATGATGCCGCGAGTAAATATTTGCTTCATAAGTAAAGCGATGTTTAAATTTTTAATCCGTGATGGCCGTGCTTAAATACGAATTCTCAT
>DATMYB010000121.1:0-4565 GCA_035561215.1 Syntrophomonas sp.
CGCTCGTGCGGAGCGCGATATTAATTATAATATATTCTCTTATATTCTCTGTCTGCTTATAGGTTCTGATCCAATTTACTGTAATACTGTATCACTTTTATGGGCTGGATGCCAATAGTACATAATAATCTTAGCGCCGCCGAAAATTATGACCCGGCTATAGGGTCAATCGGCGCGGAAAGATCCACATAACCACCGATGCGATCAACTTTCTCTCCATCGACCATAAAAGCAATTCCCTGGATGGTAGGATATTGCCCCAGGGTTTTGGCAATCGCATTCACCATCAATTCCTCCTGGACCCGGCTCGACACATTGCAGGCTTCCGCGCTGAGATCAACGATGCATAATCCGTCCGGCTTCAGATTGATATCCAGCAGTTGGGTGCCGGCCGGAAAAACCTGAGTCAATTCCACATTGGCCGGCCCTTTGATCAATTCCTCCAAGGTCTCCCGGGCAATCCCTTCCACCTTGACAATATTCCGGTCTTCCTGCACCAGTTTCTTGCCGTTAGCATCGCCGAAGTAAAGACTGACTTGAATGCTCTCGCCGGGGATCACGGCCTTGGATTCTGTGGGTTGGGAAGGATCGCTATCGGTCTTGGGTTCCGTTTGGTTTTTAACGGTCGGAAATTTCAAAAGATCCTGCCACTCCTTCACAGTGGTCTGGTCGGGTTTGCTGCACCCGCCGCTGAGCAGGCAGACACTCAGCAGGACCATCGCTAGAATCACTATAAATATATTACGCATATCAAAACCTCCTCCTAAATATCACTGCTATAAGATACTGGAAAAAGTTCTTAAATATGCATTAATATAGACCGTTGGAGACAAAAAACTTGTCCTTTATCGTGATACGTTACTCAGGTTTTTGCTTTACCAGCGCCCATTATCCTGCGCCGACAATCGCCCCGCCATTGCCAACAGGCTGCCCAATAAAAACCTACGCAGCAGATAATGGTCGGCATCTGCAGGGATAGATCCGGACGAAAACTTATTAATAATTGATTCCACCGGCAAAAACTGATTTAATCGCGTTGAATGTATAAACATGGAGGAGCACTTGACGCAGGCATTGGAAACACCAAGTGTTTCCAATGCGGAGTCTGACCACGGTTTGTTTGTACATTCAACTAACGAGTTATATATTTTCAGTGGAATCATAATTGATTCCACCAAAAAAACCTGGTTTAATCACGTTGAATGTATAAACATGAAGGAGCACTTGGTGCAGCATAGGGGGACACCGGAGCGAAAACCAAACAAAAAGAACGTCCCTTGGTTGGATTATATTTGTAATTCGGAACTGCTCATGGCCTTTTTCTCATGTCTGACGATATTGATCAGGTTTTCTTTATTCAAATCATCCACCAGGTATAGGGAACCGCCGGCCTTGTTGGACAACTTCTCCAAATAGATCCGGTTGGACTCCACCCCAATGCAGATAAAGCGTATTTTCGTATCTTTCAGTTGAGCGGCGGCGGTAATGGCATCCGCCTTGGCGTCCATGGTCCATAGAGGAGTATTGGGTATGCCGTCGGTAATCAGCACCAGCAAAGGATTGCGCAGCCGGGTGGAATTGATCAGCTTCAAGGCCGTCATGATGCCGCTGGCCAGCGGGGTCAGACCGGCCGGATGTATGGTGGCCAGTCCTTTGCTCAGGACTTTTTGATTGCGGGTGAAAGGCACCACCACTTCACTGGTATGCTCTTGAAAAGTCACCACCGCAATTTTTTCCTTGCCGCTAAGCAGTAGATGCTCCGCCAGGAAGCAGGCCGCCCGTCTCTTTTCGCCGGCCATGCTGCCGCTGGCATCGATCAGCAGACAGATGTCGATGGGAACATAGGTTTTTTTGTCATAGAAATGCAGGTCTTCTTTTTGCAGGGTAAATTGCCGGTCGCCGCGCAAAAAGCTATTCTTTTTGGCTTGAATGACCGTCTCCGGTACGGCCAGATTGCCGGACCAGTTCTTTTCCGTGTTGTTGATGGTGCGGTTATAGTTAGTAAATTCCACTTGGGAATGTTTGTTTTCACTTTTTCCGTATTTGCGAAATCGATTGGCGCCGCTGCCCGGAACTTTGCGCATGTTGCGCCGAATCTCGGTCTCCAGTTCAATCCGGTGTTTGATGATATAATCTTGAAGGAATACGCCCCGCTTGCTCAGTTTGCGTCCGGTAAGGCCTGGTTCAATAATACCCAATTCCTCTAACTGTTCGACATAATGTTCCACGTCGCCCCACTTTTTTTTTTGGTATTCCACACCTCTGCGTTTAAAGATGTTGGTGGAATAACAGTCCATCCATTCTTCAATTTCTTCCACGCCGCCGAATTTCTCGGCCAGCTTCATAATCAGTTCGTTCACATTTTCCTTGTCCGGCAGTTGGGAGGCCATGCGGCCTTTAAATTTTTTCCAAGGTAGTTTCATATTACCGGCGAAGTTTTCTTCCTGCTTCTTTTCCCGACCGTGAGAGATGTTCCTGACTTTGGCCAGTTTCACTCCCGAAGCCAGTATGACCGACTCCACCGCCTCGCTGATAACATAAATCAGGTTATATTCGTCCCGGTTAAAGCGAGCCAGGATATGCACGTGGTCGAAGCCTTCCTCCCCTTCGCTGTAGGGGCTGACCTTTTCCTGGAACAGGTCGTAGAGCAGGCCTTTCCCGCCGTTGGTGGTCAAGTATATTTTGTTGGCGTAATCGGTCACGATCCTGAATCTTTCGCCCTCGGCATACTTCAACTGCGGATCCTCTTCCAGCAAGTGATCGTCCAGGGCCCAGAATATGCTTTTGGCCACATCCCGGGGATCAATATCGCCGTCCTTGTGATACACGTCGATATGCACCACTTGATCCATGTCCACAAAGTCCAAATAGGTCTTGCCGGCATCTTTGTTGATGAGTATTTTGATCTGGCCCTTAACCACTTTCTCGGGCATACGGGCGTGAGCCTTGCGGCTGACCACAACGCTGTCTCCCAGCCTTACCCCCTGGTTCTGGCCCAGATATAAATTCAAATAGTTGCCCACCGACGTGGCCTTGCTGATATTGCCGGAGCCGCTGTCCATAAACTCGCTTCCTTTTTAACCCTCTGGTTTAACTCTCTTGGGGTGTCAGCGTTTTCTCGGTGTTAATCAGTTCATCACGTTTCAAATCCTTGAGCGGGCGTCCCGGAGTCGTGAAATACTCGGTATCTTCTTTCTTTTTGTCGGGGCTGTTCTTTTTATTCTTGAAGTTGAGTATCCCGTCCCTGGTTCCCCTGGCGTCAACATCGTTGATCATTTTAATAAGGGTATCGCCGTCAACGCGGTGCTTCAATACCTGTGGAATCATGTGGGTCACATCGCTGATCATAGGCTGTTCGCGGTTTTTGATGGTGCTGTATAAAACCGCCCCTTGCTGCATAGCCTCAATGGCCCGGATGCTCTCCAGATTGTGTTTGACATACAGGCGCGCGATATAATTACGGAGGAAATCGGGTAAATCAGCCTCTTCGTATTGCTGGGCCCATTTTACGATATTTTTCCGAACCGCCTCATCCCGATCCACTGACCCGACCCTGGCTTCTTCTTTTTCTTTTTTGATTTTCTGCGAATGAGAATTTTCTTTGAGCATCTGGGACAGCACGTCCACGGAGGTCGGCCGCCCCATATAACAAACCATGTCAAAACGGTCGGACAACTGTCGCCTGATCTCTTCCAGGGGGCCGGGGTCCTCGTCCGGATTGGACGCCGCCCAGACCGAAACGCTGACTTCCACGTCCACCACCGGCAAGCCGGCTTCTTCAATCTGCAAATGTCCGGGCTTGTTTCCCATGACGTCAAGTAAAATATCGGTGATTTCAGGAGAAGTATCGGCCAAGCGGTTGATCTCATCAATAAAAATAATGCCTCGATGGGCCTGAGGAATGATGCCGGGAAGTAGTTGGGCTTCCGGATGAGCCGGGTCGGTCAGACGGGCCAGGTCAATGCTGCCCGCAATGGTCCCGATTTTGGCAGAATGGGATATCTCCAAAAATGGCATAGGAATTTCCTCCACCCCGATGGCGGCAATTTCCTCCCGGCTTAAATGGCGATGATGGGGACAATGAGGACGATCAGGATCGCAATTGTATACACAGTCTTTAATTCTTGTTATGTAGGGGACGATTCCCCTGGCTGCTCTCATTATAGTAGTTTTACCGGTACCTCTCAGTCCCTCGGCATGGATATGCAGCGGTTCTCCCACCAGTGACGATACGATCGACATGGTAACCAAATCAAACAGGGTCTCGTTTCCTTCATATCTTTCGAGCTTTGAAAATGGAATCATTTTCATTCCTCCTATCTTACTAACTTCCAAGCAAGATTTTAAACATCAGCCCGTTTCATGATGACAGCCATATCCAATTTCGGTAGAGTCCGGCCGGTATAACAATCAGCTCTACCCTTATTAACGGCCGGGTAAGCTGATTTGATTGAATTTTAACCGGCCCTCACGATCAAACTCCTTTCTTCTTTTTAGCTAGCAACGAATTCGTTCCCTTTATATAACTATATACTAAACTGTAATTTTATTTCTCGCATTTATAA
>DATMYB010000122.1:0-3942 GCA_035561215.1 Syntrophomonas sp.
TCCTGGCTTATAAAATATATGTATGAACTTTTGGAATTATGGGGAAAATAATTCCAGAGGTGAATCATGTGGAAAAGCGTTTTAACAAGGGGATTTTGGTCCTGGTTATAATTGTCAGTACGGTAGTAGGCGCCGGATTAGGCCAGGCTTACAACCGGTTTTCAAATAAAACCCATCTGCAAAAGCCGGTGGTGGGGGTAACTGAGCCGGAAATAACCATCACTGCCCAAACGCCGGTCATATTTGAACAAGAGTATTTAAAGTGCGGGCATAAGGTGGTTTCGTCGTTCCCGGAAAGAGAAAATCTCAATGGCAAAACGGTCAGTGAAATTCAGGCAGTCTATACTTCAGCTCAATCTTATCAAGTGAGTTGGAACATAGATAGCCTGGTAATAAAACAGTCCCTGGATGATTGGTGCAGCGAAGACAGGAACAAACTGCGGCTCAAGGATTATCAGGGACAGGTTGCCGTGTTCCAGGGAGCTGATGCCCAGAGTGATATTTTACTCAGGGTTACTGGCATTGCCACATCGTCTTTGCCCCCCGAAGTGCAGCAAGCAATTCGGGAAGGAACCATGGAATTCAAAAATCAGGATGAGCTCAATGACGCTCTGGAAAACCTGGACGAATATTTAATTGATTAGTTCGAAAATGAGTTGAAGAACCGTCCCCAAACTCACTAAATACTACAACAAGAGGCTGCCCGAAAAAGACGTTTCGGGCAGCCTTTGAACGACTCTCACCTTATGATCATCAATAAACCTTCTAAGCGCCTCTCGCATACCTTAGAATTAGACACTGTACAGACTCCTGTTTGTGAGGAAGAGGGGCGGAGTTGGTGAATCTTCTGAAGATATTGATCTTTGGGGTGAACGGGATGCTAGGGCACAAATTGTTCCAGCATCTTTCGAGTTATGAGGAATTTCAGGTGCATGGCACAGCCCGCGTGCAGGGCCGATGGATGGCAGCGCTGCCCCGGTCTTTAGGGGGGAAAATCCGGCTGGGCGTGGACGCTTATGACTTCGACACCGTCAGCCAAGCCATACGTGATATCCGACCCGATTGGGTCATGAACTGCATCGGGCTGATCAAGCAGGGGAATTGGGGAAAAGATTCCCCGGCCAATATTTTTATTAATGCGCTGCTGCCCCACCAGATCGCGCGGGTTTGCCAGGAGTCAGGCGCCCGGCTCCTGCATTTTAGCACCGATTGCGTATTTAGCGGCCAGCAGGGCAATTATACAGAGGAGGACTTTCCAGATGCCGGCGATCTCTACGGAAGAAGCAAGCTGCTGGGGGAGGTCAATGATCTTCATTGCCTGACCTTGCGCACGTCTATTATTGGCCACGAACTTCAGTCGCAATTGGGTCTTATGGAATGGTTCCTGGGCCAACAGGAGCGTATCTGCGGCTACACCCGCCACATCTACACCGGTTTTCCCACCATGGAGCTGGCCCGAACCATTGCCCGTTATATCATTCCTCATCCCGAGCTTCACGGCGTATACCACCTGTCTTCGGAACCCATTTCCAAATACGATTTGCTGCGATTGGCAGCCCAAACATACGGCAAGCCTATCGAAATCGAGCCGTACCATGAGACGTTCTGCGATCGCTCTCTGAATTCTGCAAAGCTGCGTGGGCTCGTACAATATACGCCGCCCCCGTGGCCGGAGATGATAGGCGACATGTACCGGGATTTTAAAACAGCCGGTTATAAGACAGCATGGGGAAAATGACGGAAAACCTTTTGAAGAGCCATTATCCTCGTCCGGGAGCGTCCTTTCTGCTATTTGAGCAAATCAACCTGTATGGTTTGCTCTATGAGATTTCTGCGCACCGGTAGCAGTACGGACTGGTCGAATGGAAGGAAAGTGAAATCTTGAAATGGCCCTATATCATACCCGTAATTCTCTTCGGCCAATTGCCGTGTATAAATATCGCCTTCCAGCCTCCATTTCTTATGGTAAAAGATTCTGGACAGATGCAACTTTTCATAGTGCCAGGAGCTTGGCAGATGGATATAAGGGATTTCTTCCTTTTCATAATAGCTGATATTCGCTTCTTTCAACCTGAGGATCATATCATTGTCTTCATATCCGCCGCCGATATAGCGTTCATCAAAAAATCCGATTTTTCTGATCAAGTCTTTTTTTAACCCGAAAAAGCCAAACCGGTAAGGAGCCACAATTCCCCAACCTTTATCCAGCATGTCTAATATTTTTTCCACAGCCGAAGCAGGAGGGCGGGCCTCATCATTGCAGATGATGATGTTTTCGTGTCTACTGCTTACTATACAGTCATTGATAAGCTTGGAGAATGAAGGATAGCCGGTGCCGTCTAAAATCCTATTATTCAAGTGCTTTAGGCATAATTGCGCTCCACGCCTTAACTGCGGGCGGTGAGACGGTATAATGATTTCGTAATCCATCCTCTTCATATTCACCTCAAGGAATATTGGTGAAAAATTGACCCCACGACCGGTCCTGGTTGCGCACGATCTGGTTCTGTTTTGCAAAATACAAGTTTCTGTTAAAATTGCGCTCGGCTTCGTACAAGTGGTTGAACCAGATCCTTTCGTGGTACAGGTGGATAGTTTCCGCACCGGTCTGAAAATAGTGGCAGCCATTTTTGATCAGCCGGGACATCAAGTCATTGTCGTCATAGCCCATGCCGGTAAAGTCCTCGTCATAACCGCCTATAGCAAAAAATTCCTGCCGGCTTACGGATGTGAGAAAAGGAAGGGCGGTATTCAAGGCCGGATAATCGTTGTAAAAGGAAGTATAATTGTAACGGCCTCCCGACGAAACCAGATGATTGAGAAATGAGCCGTCATGGTCGTCCCGGGCTACAGGGATGCCCAGCAGTTTGGGGTTGTTCAGCAGGGGCAGGGTGAGCTGCAGAACGCAGTCGTTCAAATGAAACATTTCCGCACAAGAAATAATGAGGATTTCGCCCTGGGAGAGCTGGGCTCCGATGTTGATGGCAAAGCCGGGCACCCGCCATTGGATCCCGCCCTCCAGATTTCTTTGCCCGGTAAAAACATAGTGAAGATTGAGTCGATCCTGGTAGGCCTGGCATATGTTTTCCGTTTCATCAGGAAGGCCGTCATTCAGAACAATAATTTCAAAGCCGGCCGGCATTGCCTGTCGGGCCAGGGAATATAGGCCCCATTGCAGGAGATGCGGCCTTCTAAAGCTGGTAATGATCAGGGAAGTTGTACAGCGCATGTCGATAATTCCTTTCTAACTGTCTTTTTCTCCCCACTGAAAATGGTAAACAATGCTGTCAAAGGCCGTTTGATGTATAATGCCATGGTGTTTTAGCTTCTGCATAAGCACCGTGTCGCCGGAGACACAGGCTTCCCCCCATTGAGCGATGACCGGGTGGAAAATATCGCTGCCATCCAGCACCTGACCCTCGGGATATCCTCCCACCCGATCAAAGTGCTGCTTACGGATTAATAGAGGCATGAACAGGCCGTTGTTCTCCAGCCGGGATTCCGCTATTGAAGCGGCATAGGTTTGGAATTCTTCTTCCCGATAGAAATCAATGTCGCGGCCGAAATCCTTTTCGATTCCATACAAGCCGCTGGGCAGTTTGCCCGATTCAACCAGGCGGGAGGTAATGCAATTGCCCCCGTTGTACCATTTCAATAGATTGTCAAACCACCCGGGACTAAAGGCCATATCGGAATTGATAAACACCAGAAAGTCTCCCCGGGCCTGACTGGCGGCGAAATTATACGCCCGGTATACCCGGTTGACGTACCATTCTGATTGCTGCTCCGGGGTATTGTGGAATACATAGTGGGGAATCCGGTTTTCATTCAGATAGCCTAAAACTTCGTCCGTCGCGTCATTGGCCACAAAAAAGAATTCTTTGCCTTTCATATCCGTATATTTTAAAATTTGTTCGTAGACAAATTTCAGCCAGGCAACGC
>DATMYB010000123.1:0-4299 GCA_035561215.1 Syntrophomonas sp.
ATTGTGTTCTATCGCATTCACTCCCGGCATCTGACACCTGAACCGGCATACCAGCAGCCAAGGTAAACTGAAAATGGGCTCCCATGTCCGGGCTGATTCAAGCTGATATTGAAAGAATATCTAGGCATTCCGTTCGGACAACCGTCATAAACATACAGGAAGGAAGGTGGAACTCTCATTCCCTAAGCATTGATCAGCATAAATTTAATTAAGGAGTGAAATGTTATGGAAAAAATTTGGATGAAACATTGGCCGCCGGGTATGGCAAAGGAAGTAGAACTTACCGAAGGTAAAATACCGATTTTTGAATACCTGCGTATTAACGCGAAACGCACTCCTGACAAACCTGCAATTATTAACTACGGAAGAGAAATATCTTATCAGGAACTGAACGAAGCCTCTGATCAATTTGCTAATTACCTGTTGGACCTGGGTCTGACCAAAGGTGACCGGGTAGGGCTGTTCCTCGGCAACAGCCCCCAGTACATCATCGCCCATTTCGGCATTCAAAAAATGGGCGGAATTGTATGTCCCTGCTCGCCGCTGTTTAAAGAGATGGAACTCACTTATGAGGTTAACGACGCGGAAATGAAGTGCCTGGTAACGGTGGATTTGTTCATGCCAATCGTAGCCAAAGCGTTGCCCAATATGCCTTCTCTGTTGCAAGTCGTTGCCACCAACTTCAATGATTATCTCCCCGCTGAGCCTACCCTGCCGCTGGTGGATTACATGAAGATCCCCAAGCAAAAAATCGAGGGTACCATGGACTTTATGGATATTATGGCCAAGTACGCCAAAACTGCCCCCCCGGTGGAGATCGATATGGACAACGATATTGCCCTGTTCGAATATACCGGCGGCACCACCGGGCTGCCCAAGGGAGCTATGCTCACCCACTACGCCCATCTCTTCAAACCTTCGGCAGCCTGTGATATTATGGGCATCGGACCCGACAGCCGGGTGCTGACCGCCATGCCCTATTTCAATATTGCGGGCATGCTGTTCCTGGTAGGGCCGGTTTTGCGCGGAGCGACCAACGTGCTGCTGACCCAGTTTGATCCCCTGACTGCGCTGCAGGCCATTGACAAGTACAAAGTAACCGAATGGTACAGCGCCGTACCCATGAATCTGGCAGTAATGTCTCATCCCGATGCGGGGAAATATGATCTCAGCAGTATGAAATTAAATATGTGCACTTCTTTCGTGGTAGCCCTGGATGAAAATATTTCGAAAAAATGGCAGGATTTTACCAACGGTTGTCTGCTGCTGGAAGGCGCTTACGGACTCAGCGAGACCCACACGCTGGATACCTTCTGTCCCATACAGAAGGTTAAATACGGCAGCATGGGAATTCCCAGCTACAATGAAGAATTCAAGATCGTCGACTTTGACGATAAAAGCCGGGAGCTCCCTATCGGTGAGGAAGGCGAAATCGTACTGCGCAATCCAGGTTCCATGAAGGGCTACTGGAATAAGCCGGAAGCCACTGCCGCCACCCTGGTAGATGGTTGGGTTTACACCGGCGACGTAGGCCGGTTTGATGAAGATGGTTATCTTTATTGGCTGGGCAGACGCAAAGAAATGATAAAAGTTTCCGGTTTTTCAGTATTTCCTGAGGAAGTGGAAGCTTTGATCAATCAGCATCCGGCGGTGCTGGAAAACGCCGTAATCCCAGTTCCCGATCCTAAAAAGGGAGAAGTTATCAAGACCTTTATCGTGCCCAAGCCCGATCATAAGGGAAAAATCACCGGCGAGGAAATTATTAGCTGGGCGAAAAACAGCATGTCATCCCACAAAGTGCCCGTATATGTGGAATTCAGGGATGAACTTCCCAAACAGGGAGTGAAGCTGTTGCGCCGCATATTGAGAGACGAGGAAGAAGCCAAACGTCAATAGCCAATCCGTAGTCTGCGTCAACTAAATCAAAAATCAACTAAACTTTTGCTTGCCGCCGGCCCAATCCCGCTATGCGAGACGCCCTGGCTCTGCAAAAATTTTACCGACGGATAAGTTAAGTCTTTAGGCGACACAGACTACTAATTCAAAACAATGGAGGGGACAAGCGTGGAAACACAAAACAACGACCCCAAGGCAGAAGAAACCGCGGCGGTCAAAATTCGTCCGGAATTGGCTGAGTTAAATCAACGTAATTCCTATTTACTGGATGAAAACCGGCCCCAGGCAGTAGAGCGGCGGCATCAAAAGAATCAACGGACCGCCCGGGAAAACGTTGAAGATCTGTGCGATGATGACAGCTTTATCGAGTACGGGGCCTTGGCCGTGGCCGCTCAGCGCCAGCGCCGCTCCATGGAGGAATTGATTAAAAGCACTCCCGCCGACGGTCTCATCGCCGGCATCGGCACTGTCAACAGCAATTTGTTCGGCGAAGAAAAATCCCGCTGCCTGGTCATGTCCTATGACTATACCGTGCTGGCCGGCACCCAGGGGTTCTTTAACCATAAAAAAATGGACCGCATGCTGCATCTGGCCCATGAACAGCAGTTGCCCCTGGTGCTCTTTGCCGAAGGCGGCGGCGGCCGTCCCGGCGATATTGACGCCGAAGGCGTCATGATTGCCGGTCTGGATCTGTCTACTTTCGGAAGATTCGCCGCATTAAGCGGTAAAGCTCCCCTGATAGGCATCGTGTCCGGGCCTTGTTTTGCCGGTAATGCCGCCCTGTTGGGCTGCTGCGACGTGATCATCGCCGCTAAGGATTCTAATATCGGCATGGGCGGACCGGTAATGATCGAAGGCGGCGGACTGGGTACCTTTAAGCCTGAAGAAATCGGCCCCATCGAAGTACAAACCCAAAATGGTGTAGTTGACATCGAAGTCGCCGACGAGGTGGAAGCAGTCGCCGCCGCGAAAAAGTATATCTCCTATGTCCAGGGAGCCACCAGTTCTTGGGAGGCCGGCGACCAAGCCCTGTTGCGGGATCTGGTTCCTGAAAATCGCCGCCGGGTCTATGAAGTACGTAAAATCATCAAGGCGTTGGCGGATAAGGATTCGTTCCTGGAGTTACGGCCTAAATTCGGTCCCGGTATGGTAACCGGATTTATCCGTATCGAAGGCAAGCCTTTCGGCATCATCGCCAACAACTGCAAGCATCAGGCCGGCGCTATCGAAGCGGAAGGAGCAGATAAAGCAGCGCGTTTGATGCAGACCTGTAATGCTTACAACCTGCCTATCATCTCTCTGTGCGATACACCCGGTTTTATGGTAGGCCCCGACATTGAACAACGGGCCCAGGTGCGGCATGTATCGCGTATGTTTGTAGTCGGTTCCCATCTAAGCGTACCCTACTTCACCGTGGTATTGCGCCGGGGCTACGGATTAGGCGCTATGGCCATGGCCAGAGGAGGTTTCCATGAATCCTTCTTTACTGCCGCATGGCCTACCGGCGAGTTCGGAGCCATGGGACTGGAAGGAGCGGTCAAGAGCGGTTTCAAACGGGAACTGGCAGCAATCGAAGACCGGGAGGAGCGGATCGCTCTGTATAATAAACTGGTAGACAAGTTGTATGAACGGGGTAAGGCAGTAAACATGGCCGGTTATCTGGAAATCGATGCGGTCATTGATCCGGCCGATACCCGCCGCTGGATTCTGCGCGGTTTGAAATCGGTCCCCCCGCGCCCCGAAAATGAACCGCTCCATTCCTTTATCGATACCTGGTAAGGCGGTTAAACCTTTTTAGCTTTGCTGAAACTGATCCAGTTTCAGCAAATTGAAATCTGGAACTGCCAAATACATCTTTGTAAAAAATATCAATCTCAAACTCAAGCCCATATCACCAAAAAATGTGACATGGGCTTGAGTATTTTCTATGCACGTTTGATCGGGAGAGAAAACTCCATGTTACGCGAGGCGCATGGAGAGGGGCGAGGCAAGACGGAAGAGTGCGTAATACTGCAAGTCAAGAGCCATTCCCGTCTTAACTTTCTTTTTACTGCCGCCCTTTAATCAAGCCCACTGAGGTGGAGTTAAAAATAGCAAATACTTCTTCGCCTTCCTGGAGCCCCATGTCCTGACAGGCACTGGCGGTTATGCTGGCAGTAATCGCTTGGTCTCCGATATCAACGATAACCTCCGCCATATCTTGTCCGGGATTGATTTCCATTATCTTGCCAATTATTTTGTTGGGCTGACTTATGCGCATACTATCTTGTTAGTGCTACCCCATACTGTCCAGCAATAGACGGTGTAAGTTGACCAGAAACTGACGAAATTGCTGGCCAAGGAACACCGCCTTTCTGCTTCTTAAGTCAACTCACCCTGAATAACCAACTTGACCATATGATC
>DATMYB010000124.1:0-3726 GCA_035561215.1 Syntrophomonas sp.
TTAATAAAGGTGCGGAGATTTTTTGTGAAGTATAAAGAAATAGGTTATCGAATCACTCTGGCAAGAGAAGAAGCGGGGTTAAACCAGAAGGAGCTGGCTGAAATGCTGGGCATATCCCAGGCCAGCCTGTCTAATTACGAAAACGGCAAACGCAGAGTTTACCTGCCTCAATTGGAGATCATCGCCAGCGTCTTGAACAAGCCGCTGGACTATTTTTCCCAGCCTATCGATCTGGAAGTTAAGTCTCCCCGAGCAGTGGAATACGACGAGGTCGGAGAACTGTTTCAGCTGATCGGGGAATTAAAAGATCTGCCCAAAGAAGACCGGAAATCGGTGCTGGATTATATCAGATGGCTGAAATCACAAAAAGGGGGCCGAGAAGTTTGATTGGTTTTGAAATGACCGAAGCGCAGAAAGAATTGATCGGCAGGTTGAAAGAAGTGCTGAATGCTAAAGTACGGCCATACGCTTTAGCCATGGATGTGCGGTGCAAGGACGAGTTTGACTGGCGCTTCATTGAAGTCCTGGCCGAAAATAATTTGATCGCCCCTATCATAGCCAGCGAATACGGGGGAAGAGAACTCAGCTATGTCAGCCTGGCCCTGGCCATCGAAGAAATCGCCGCCGCCTGCGCCGGCCTTTCCGCCTGTATGGTGGGGACCCTGCATGCAATTTTGCCGATCATCATCGGAGGAACCCGGGAACAAAAAGAGCAATATCTGCCTCTATTTGTATCCACACAGCCGGCGCTGGCCTCCTTCGCCCTGACCGAACCTAAAGGCGGCTCGGATATCGAGAACATGGAGACGGTATACCAATCCGCGGATGGATATTATCATATCAGCGGCGTAAAGGATTACGTGATAAACGGTGCCTTGGCTGATTTTGTTACAGTCTGCGCCAATTCAAAAGGAAGTAATCAGCGTAATAAATTTCAATTCTTTATCGTCCCTAAGGACCAGGTCAAAGTAAACAAAATCAGAAAGACCATGGGCATCAATTACAGCAATACCAGCCAACTGGCTTTTGAAGATACGGTCGTCAGCGAAAAAAATATCATCGGCCATTATGATAACGCTTATTTACTGCTAAACCAGACCCTCGATATCGGCAGGGCCATGATCGGAGCGATTGAGGTAGGGATAGCCCGGGCCGCTTATGAGATGGTCCTGAAATATGCCCAGGAGAGAGAGCAATTCGGCCGGCCTATATTCTCCAACCAAGGCGTATCTTTCCCCATCGTCAGAATGTCCACGGAAATTGATGCCGCCAGGTTTATGGTATGGCGTGCCTGCTCTTTTATCGACCATGAAGGCGACTATACCCAGGCATCGTCCATGGCTAAAGTGTTCGCCAGCAAAGTTGGCCAGAGCGTTACCAGCACCGCTATTGATATAATGGGGGCGGCAGGTTATATCGACGATAACCTGCTGAACATGTATTACCGTGATGCCAAAGTGTGCAGCATCGTCGGCGGCACGGACAATATTCAGCAGATGATCATCGCTTCGCTGTTATAAGCGTATATCAATCAAATCAGTTGATACTGTTTCAAGCGGCGATACAGGGTTTGCCGGGAGATTCCCAGAGCGTTGGCGGTCCTGGTCTTGCTGTAATTGTTTTTGGCCAGCGTATCTAATATGAACTGTTTTTCAGTTTCAACTACGGCTTCCGACATGGAGGTAAAATCAGCGGCTTTATCGTGGCGAGGAGTGGCTAGCTTGCCTTGAAAATAGTCGCCCACGGACTCATAGGTGATGACCGGTCCTGCCGCCAGATGAACCGCGCTGGCCAGCACATTCTGCAGTTCACGTATATTGCCGGGCCATTGGTATTGCAGAAAAATCTCTATGATCTCCGGCTCCAATTCCTTGGGGGACACTTCCAATTGTCGGCAAAGCTTATTTATATAGTCCCGGGCCAGCAGCGGGATATCTTCAAGCCGTTCCCGCAGCGGCGGCAGCACGATCCGGGCTCCTCCCAGCCGGTAATAAAGATCGCTGCGAAATTGGTTGTTGCCGGAGGCCACTTCAAGATTTTTATTGGTAGCGGCGATGACCCTTACATCCACCGGGATCGGACGGGTTCCTCCCAAACGCGTTATGGTTTTATCCTCCAGCACCCGCAGCAGGGTAGCCTGCAAATCAATGGGCATGTCGCCGATTTCATCCAATAATATGGTGCCCTTATCCGCCAATTCAAACTTTCCGCGATGCCCTCCGGTTTTGGCTCCGGTAAAAGCGCCGTCAGCGTAACCGAACAACTCACTGGCGATCAATTCACGAGGCAAAGCCGCGCAGTTTATGGCCAGAAACGGCTGATCCTGGCGCGGGCTGGCATTGTGAATGGCCTGGGCCATAATATCCTTGCCGGTACCGCTTTCCCCTAACAACAAAACATTGGCCGACGTTAAAGCGACACTCCGGGCCAGATTGACAATGCGCAGAAATTTCGGATCCGCCCCGATCATGTCTTCAAAACGGGTGCGGGCATTATTGCAATCCCCTGGCAACGAAACTTCTGCCGCGATCCTGTCGGCAGCTTTCTTGTTTTCGGCGATACCGGCAGCTATGCGGGGAGGTTCCTTTACTTCCTGGATCAGGATCAACCGTTCCGAGTGGAAGGGAAAATAGCTGTTGATCGGGTTATAGCTGACATGAAACTTCCTTTTCGCATTGTTGATAAACAGCGATACGATTTCCTCCCCCGGAGTCTCCCGGGCCAGCAGGTCTGTAAGATATTTCCGGTCCTGCTCCTTGCTCAGCAGTTCAGCCACGGAATGGCCGATAGCCGCAAATTTGTTCAAACTGAACAGGCTGGCGAATTTGTCGTTGATGAAGGTGATATGACCGTAGTTGTTCAGGATCACAATGCCTTCGGAAACATTGCGCAAAAAGATATCGTTATAATTCAGAGCCTTGGCCAGGGCGAGTTTGGATGAAATCTGATTTGCGATCCCAACGATGGCGCTGAGGGTCTGTATGTGTACTTTTTCAGAGGGGCCGGTGATTACCAGCGCCCCTACTTTGCGGTTCTCGCATATGAGCGGCGCGCTTACGGCGGAAGCCACGGTTGAAAAAAGGCAATAATGCTGACAGTCAAAAATCCCTACCGGGTCAACGGATGCCAGGGCGAGGTTGGCGCCGTTGGTCCCCACCAAATTCTCCGCCCATATCGAGCCTTCAATGCAATTGGCCTGCCGGGCCCATTCCAGAGACTGATAGTCTCCGACCACTTTTAAAATCGTAGCGTTGCTGTCCAGCAAGGCCATAATCTGACCGGAGCCCGTAATATAATGAAAAATATTTTCCATCACCGGCAAACTGCAGTCCATGAGATATTGATATTTTTCGATAGACTGCAGCAGTTCATATTTTGAACAAACATAGGGATTAGCCTTCATAAACGGATCAACTTTGTAACGTTCACTGCGTTCCCACGAGTCTCGGATGACAGGGCTTAATTGATATCTGGTCTGCGGCTGGTCGTGATACTCATTCCATTTGCGTCTCCATTCATTGGCCGGCATTGCGTCCGCCTCCCCATGCACTCAGTAAATAGCGACTACATTGCAAGTATATTCTACCACGCTGTTGTAATATTGGCAGCAGCAACAATTATCCAGCCATATCTGCTCCCCTTGCCGGCTTTGGTTTTGGCATCACAATTTATTGCCGGAAGCAATTTACCAACAAAAACCTGTAAGCTATTCGGTTTAATTTATGT
>DATMYB010000125.1:0-9278 GCA_035561215.1 Syntrophomonas sp.
AGGTTACGGCTTTTGATCTCGTGCGAATAAAAATCTCCCCCGTTCCATAACGTTTGCAGTTATTTTGGCCATTACGGCTTTAAACTATACTGCATTCACACCGATAAATCCCAGGATTACACTAGATCATTTGCAAAGATAACCGTAAAACAAATACTGCCCGCAATTGTTATCGCCGCCGCTTATGTACTATAATGACTGCATACGGTAATAATTAAGCGGAGGCATGGAGCATGGGGTATGTGAATAAAAAAGGGATTTTTATCTGTCTGCTGTTATGCTGTCTGCTTTCGTCCAGCTTTACCGGCGTCTTGTACGTCAATGGCCTGAATGCTTACGCCGGGCCGGCCGATGGCAGTCTCAGTCACGACAGCGACCTTTCCCCGGTTAACGGAGGTATCTGCGCCGCCCATGCCGCTTTATCGTCCATAGCGGACTGCACACTGGAATCCGTGGCTGCATCCGCCCAGCCGTCGCGCTGGCTGCAGGCTAATAAACTTGCCGGTATAATTACCGTTGCGGTGACGCTGCTGACAGTTGCCCTGCACTGCGTTTCCCGGCTCGTACAGAGCTTTTCCGTCCCCTTTGATTCCCTCGGCATAACCATCTTTCTCCAAGCCAAAGACGGATCGAAATAACCCGCCCGCCTCTCGGCGAGGACATCTATTTGTCCCCGCGACGTTCTCGCACGCCCGTAAGAGCGTCTGCGGAAACGCGGCATTTCATCTGTCCGGTCTGCATACGAGATCGGAAATATTGGAGGAATGATAAATGAATAAAAAATCCGTTTTTTTCATTGTGGTTATTGTAACCGCAGCTTTGTTTTGCCTGTCCATCTCCGGCTTGAAACTAGGTAATTTTGAAATCAAAGGCGCTGATCAAATGCGTTACGGCATAGATATTCGCGGCGGCGTGGAGGCTACTTACCAACCCAGAGATTTGGATCGGACTCCTACCGATAGTGAATTGGAAGCAGCCCGCGCCATCATTGAAACCCGCATGGACGCAAAAAACATAACCGACCGGGACGTTACTATCGACAAACAGGCCGGTAAAATCCTGGTCCGCTTTCCTTGGAAATCCGACGAAACTAATTTCAATCCGCAAAAGGCGGTTACCGAGATCGGTGCAACTGCGCAACTGAGTTTCCGGGATCCGGAAGGGAAAATCATTCTGCAAGGTACCGATGTGATTAAAAGTAAGGCCCAATTGAACCAGAATGGCAGCGATCCGGTGGTGGCACTGGAGCTTTCCCGGCAGGGAGCCGAAAAATTCGCCGCCGCTACCAGCCGCCTGGTAGGCCAAAACATCTACATTTATATGGACGACACCCTGGTTTCCCAAGCGGTGGTCCAAATGCCGATCACCGGCGGCCATGCGCAAATCTCCAATTTGAAAAGCCTGGAAAGTGCAGCCGATCTTGCCAATAAAATCAATTCGGGCTCACTGCCTTTTTCGCTGGTGGTAAAAAACTGTAATATCATCAGCCCGACGCTGGGCAGCAATGCTTTGGACGTAATGGTGACGGCCGGCAAAGTCGCCTTCGCCCTGGTCTGTCTATTTATGCTCGTCTACTATCGCCTGCCCGGCCTGGTGGCCTGCATCGCGCTGGTGCTGCAGCTTACCGGCCAGTTGCTGGCCTTGTCGATACCGCAGTTCACTCTTACCTTGCCGGGTATTGCCGGCCTGATCCTTTCCGTCGGCATGGGGGTGGATGCCAACATCATCGTCTCGGAGCGAATCAAGGAGGAGCTGAACACCGGCAAATCTTTGCTCGGCGCAATAGAGACCGGTTTTACCAGAGCTTTTTCTTCCGTTTTTGACGGCAATCTGACCGTCATCATCGTAGCTATCATCTTGATCGCCCTCAGTTCCGGTTCGATGCTGTCTTTCGGCTACACCCTCTTATGCGGCGTAATTATGAATTTCGTAGCCGGAATTACGGCATCCCGTCTGATGATCCGTTCGCTCAGTAATTTCAAACCATTACGCCGGCCGCAATGGTTCGGTGCTAAGGAGGCGGCATAATGATCAAATTCTATAAACATCGGTTTGTTTATTTCACCATATCACTATGTCTGATTCTGCTGGGACTGGTGGCCGCATTCATCAACGGCATCCAACTGGACATTCAGTTCAAAGGCGGCACCATACTTAAATACAACTATACCGATACTCTTCAGGCCGAACCGGCGGAAAAGATCGTTACCCAAGCGGTGGGCAGAAACTGCAACTGCCAGCTGCAGTCCAATCTGGCCGGAAACAATAAAACGTTGGTGGTCAGCCTGGCCAGCAATGAAGCCCTGACTTCACAGGAGCAGGAAGCGGTCACCGCCGCTCTGGTCCAGGCATATCCCCAAGCCGGTCTGGCCTTGTCCGAATCGTTAACCGTGGAGCCCTTTATCGGCAGGCATTTTTTCATCAACGGCATCATTGCCATCGCGCTGTCCTTTCTATTGATCCTGGTTTATGTGGGGTTCAGATTCAAGAACATCGGCGGGCTATCGGCGGGAGCCATGGCGATTGTCGCCTTGCTTCACGATGGTTTAATTGTCACTGCGGCCTTTATTGTTTTCAAAATCCCGCTCAATGACGCGTTTATCGCGGCCATACTAACCATCATCGGCTTTTCCATCAACGACACCATTGTGATTTATGACCGCATCAGAGAAAACGAACACTTGCTGGGCAGAAAGATTCCCCCCGATGAGCTGGTCGATCTAAGCATCAATCAATCCCTGATGCGATCCGTCAACACCAATCTGGCCGTGTTTTTCAGCATCACCACAGTATATATCTTTGCCCAGATCTATGATATCGGATCCATCCGTGCTTTCGCGCTGCCGATGATGTTCGGCGTCGTTTCCGGTTGTTATTCTACCGTGTGCATCGCCGGACCGCTGTGGACTATGTGGCAGATGCGCCAGAATGATAAAATAGCCCATGAATGCTGAGAATGATACGGAGGATATTTAAAAAGTAATCTTGAAATCCTAATTGTAAAATCAAGCCCATACCGTCACAAAATTGGTTATTTTTGGATGGTATGGGCTTGATCGTTTTATATGCAATGTTCGGATACTACCGGCTGCTAACGCAAGATTTTGTCACGTACCTGGCGGTGGGCAAAATTTTCGATGGTGTCATCAAGAGTGCTGGCAATGACCAGGCCGCGGCGGGCGGCCATGGTTCTGATGAAAAAGTCAGCGATGTTTGGATTTTTGGGCAGCAGCGGTCCATGCAGATAGGTGCCGATCAGGTGCTGGTAACGCATCCCTTCGCCGCCGTCCTCACCGTTGTTACCAAAACCTTTGACCACCGTGCCGAAGGGCTGCAGATTGGGATTCCGCAGATAAGTACGGCCGCCGTGATTTTCAAAGCCGACCACGTCCGTCTTCTGTCCTTCCCATTCACTTTCGATAAGGATATTGCCGATCAGCCGGCCGGGGCGCCCTTCCGTATAAAGGTCGAAGAAACCCAGTCCCTCCATCACCGTACCGTCGATGGCCTTGTAATATTTGCCCAGCAGTTGATAAGCGCCGCATACGCACAGGGCCGGCAAGCCGTTTTCGATTTCCTGCATAAGGTTCTCCGCCTTGGTCAGCAGGTCGTTGTATACCAATCCCTGTTCCCGGTCGGAGCCGCCTCCCATGAAAATCATATCCAGGTTGGGAAAATCAATGCGGTCATTTAAACTCAAGCTGCGTATCTCACATTCATAACCGTAGTCACGGATCCGTTTCTGCAGACAGATAAGGTTGCCGCGATCACCGTACAAGTTCATCAGGTCTGGATACATATGGGCGATAACAAATTTATCCGCCATCTGCTATTCCTCCTGTCCCGCCGCAACCGGCGACCGGTAGCTTTCTCCCGCCGCGCCGCCGGATTGTCGCTGCATTTTCAGCATGATCTGCCGGCAAGGAAACAGCGCCGTATAAGTACATACTATAAAAGCGGTCCGGGTTTCCTGGGCAATGGTCAAAGCAATGCCCTCCCGCAACCGGGACTCAATCATAATATCGTCGACAGGGTAGCCGGCGTATTTTATCCGCAGGGCTATATCCCCGCTGCGCTGACCGGAGCAGACGATTTTCCTTATCCCGGCCTCGGGGCGGATGATTGCTTCCACATCCGCGTCCCAAATCCAGGAAATATCCCGGCCATCGGCGGCGTTGTCGTTCAAGGCTATAAACAAGCTTTTTGATCTCTGATCCAGCATCAACATATTGAGACTCTGGTTTAAACCGGTAGGATTCTTGACCAGCACCAGCAGGCAAGGCTTGCCGTCGATCACGAATTTCTCCATGCGTCCGGCGCGGGGCTGAAATTTAAAAATTGCCCGCTGGATCACGTCGTCGTCGATACCCAAGCGTTTGCCCATGGCAACGGCGGCCAGAATGTTGTAAGCGTTGTAAAATCCCTGATATGAACTTTGCAGGCTCAGTTCATTTACGGACAGGCTGATGCCCGCCTCCATTTTTAAAGCGCGGCCGGTAAAATCCTGGACGGGATTGTGATTGCCGCATTGGGGGCAGCGGTATGCTCCCAGTTGGGCATAATGATAGCGCTGATAGCTGAGTTCTTGTCCACAACGAACGCAATAGCGTCCCTCCCGACTGTCAGCACTGGTCAGTTCATCGTAAATCGTGTCGTCAAAGCCGTAATGCCAGCATTTCGTCCCAACGTGTTCGGCGAAGTCGCTCTGCAGCGGGTCGTCTGCATTGAGGATAAGTTCCAGCCTTCCGTCGCGAGCTGCTTCTTTTATAAGACTGATGGTATGGTCCAGCTCTCCATAGCGGTCCAACTGATCACGAAAGAAATTAGTGACCAGCATCAGCGAAGCTTTGACCTCCCGCAGCAGCAACGGTACATTGGCTTCGTCGGTTTCCAGCAGAGCGTAATCGAAGCGGCGCCGGCCGGAAATTGATGTGGCTTTGATAAAGGCGGTGGTGATCCCGGTCAGCATGTTGGCGCCGGCCCGGTTGTGCACGTAAGCGTTGCCGTTCTCCCGCAGGATTTCGGCGATCATGTTGCTGGTGGTGGTTTTGCCGTTAGTGCCGGTAACAATGATGATCTCCTGGTCGACATGCCCGGCCAGTTCGCTCAGAATGGGCGGACAAATCTTACGGGCCAGCCGTCCAGGGAAATCTGTACCCTGGTTGCCGGCCATACGGCTTAAAAAAATGGCCAGCTTGCCGGCCATTATCGCTATTATCATTCGCAGTCCCATAACCCCGTACTTCTCCCCTATATGCCGCTGCCGGCTTAATAATTGTTGAACCAGTTACTGACGTTCAGCAAGCGATTGGACCGGTAAGTACCGCTCTTACACAGCCGTTTGTACACATCTGCCAACCGGAGGGCCATGCTGTGGGCGGACATCGCTTCCGCCTTGAGCAGGGCGTTGCCATGGAGTTGCCGGTATAATTCCGGATCGCTTAGAACCCGGCAGACAGCCGCCGCCATTTTTTCCTGATCCAGCTCGGTCAGGATCCCGTCCATGCCGTCGCTGACCATGTCCTGTACCCCACTGGCACGCACCGCCACTACCGGCAGACCGCAGGCCATGGCTTCGGTCAGCACCAATCCCTGGGTTTCGGTCAGGGAGGAGAATACGAACAGATCGGCGGAATGATACACGTTGACCAGTTCTTCATAAGGCACGGCTCCGGTAAATATAACATCCTGAGCGCCCAGGCCCAGATTGCGGCAGAGACCTTTCAATTCGTCCTCCAGTGGTCCCTGGGCGGTCAACACCAACGCGGTTCGGGGCAATTTATCCTTGACCAGACGGAACGTTTCAATCAGGAATGGCAAATTTTTCTCTTTGGTCAAACGTCCCACGAACAGCAAAATTTTATTTTCCGGCGGAATGTCGAAGTTGGCTCGCAGCCAGCCGGCATCGCCTTTTTCAAAGCGCTGTAACGGAATACCGGTCGGAATCACCGTCACCGGCTTGCGTACTTCGTTTTCCTGAATCACGGCGCAGATGTCCTCTGAAGGAGCAATGATATGGTCGCAGTGATTGCAGAAAGAACTGCTGTATTTTAGAGTTACTTCCTTGGCCAGATCCTGGGCCACCGGCACGTAATGAACATACTGATCATAGCGGGTATGGTAGGTAAAGACCAGCGGAATATTGTATTTACGCGCGTAGCGCAATCCCACCCGCCCCATGATCATAGGCGAATGTACATGAATGATATCCAGACGCAGATGTTTTACCAGCGTCCCCAGTCCGGGATATATGGGAATCGCCAGGGTGTAATCGTTATTGGTGGGCGAAGGTACCGAATAAAAACGGTAAACGTTGGGTTCCTCATCTACGTAGTGGGGATAACTGGGGGCAAATATATGAACCTCATGACCCATCTGGGTCAGCTCTTCTCTGAAGGTAGTGATTGACGTTACCACGCCGCTGGTATATGGCTTGTAACTGTCGGTGAATATGCCAATTCTCAATTTATTACCCTCCTTGAAGCAATTGCTCCCGTCAGTTAGTAGTGTTTACTGCTAATCCTGAAATACTTCATAAGAAGTACCCGGAAACGATTGCTCTACATCGGATATGATCGCCGGTTGAGGCGTTATTTCGTAATCCGTGTGATAGGCTCCGTCGTATTGATGCGCACAGCGGGCGCATAAAGTTGTGCCGACCAGGTGCTCCAGACGGCGGGGTTCAATCGGCTGTCCGCAATGGGAGCATACGGCACCTAATCCCTTAGTATTGAGGCGTAGCGCTTCGTTGACTTTTTCCAGTTCGAACTGCAGCAGTTCCAAGATTCCTAATTCTTTTTCCCGTTCGAACAAATCCGTGGCTTGGTCCCCCGGATGCTGGTCGTAAGCGGACAGTTCGTCGTTCCATTCCCCCATGGGAGTGGCTACGCTCTCGGTTTTATTTTTTATCAGCTCTTCTAATTCCTGTTTTTTTGCCAATAGCCGTTGCATTTCATCCATAATCATCGCCGTCTTTCCGTCGTAATTTGAAAAGCGGCTCACTTTACGTAAAGCTGGTTCTGCACGATATTAACGATATCAGCAATAAAATTGCCGATCAAAGGCGCATTCAACACCACGAGCCTCTGCAAAAGATAGAGCACCACCGCCGTCAGGATGGTAAATCCGATCGCCATTCCAAATCCGCGAGCCACTCCTTGCCAGAAGTTGACCCAGAAAAGATGCCGAGGATTTTTAATCATAGCCACATATTCGGCTATACCCAGCTTTTCCATATTGAGAGATATGTCGTCGATTTTATTGCCCAGTATTTCCAGGTATTTTTTCTCATCCTCTTCGGCCGGCCCCGGTTTTTGATCCAATAAAATCACCCGCTTTTCGGGTAGTCTGTTACACCTAAAACTTTGAATTCCCGCCGGATAAAATAAACTTTTAGATGTAACACCCTACTTGTTTATTATGCCAGAAATCGGGCAGTTAATACCCGGTAGTCCAATAACACCTGAAACTTTAGTAGCCATGCAGAAATTTAACCGACAAGGAAATATGGAATTAGGGCTGACAGAGCACTAGTTATTCAGTGAATGAATCGGTGCCGGTATACGTCCTTTGCGTTGGATAAAATTGGCTGGGGACATCTGGTTTACTTTCATAATGGGCGCCCGTCCCAGCAAGCCGCCAAATTCCACCCAATCCCCTTCCTTTTTTCCGGGAGCAGGAATGATTCTGACCGCGGTGGTTTTGCGGTTGATCATGCCAATCGCGGCTTCGTCGGCAATGATGGCGGAAATTATCTCTGCCGTGGTATCACCGGGAATAGCTATCATATCCAAACCCACCGAGCATACACAGGTCATGGCTTCCAGTTTCTCAATGTTCAAAACGCCTGCCTCCACTGCATTGATCATGCCCTGATCCTCACTGACCGGAATAAATGCGCCGGACAGACCGCCCACATAGGAGGATGCCATAGCTCCGCCTTTTTTGACCGCATCGTTGAGCAGGGCCAAAGCGGCGGTAGTTCCGTGGGCGCCCACTGATTCCAGTCCCATTGATTCCAGAATATCGGCTACGCTGTCACCGATAGCAGGCGTAGGCGCCAGCGACAGATCGACGATGCCGAAAGATACCCCCAGCCGCTGGGAGGCCACCCGGCCCACCAATTCTCCGCTGCGGGTCACTTTAAACGCTGTCTTTTTGATGATATTGGCCAGTTCGCCCAGATCCGCATCGGGATATTTCCTGACCGCGTTCAGCACCACTCCCGGCCCGCTGACGCCGATGTTGATCGTGCATTCGGGTTCACCTACCCCGTGGAAAGCTCCGGCCATAAAGGGATTATCTTCAACGGCGTTGCAGAACACCACCAGTTTGGCACAGCCCAAACCGTCGCGATCGGCGGTCAAAGCCGCGGTGGTTTTTATAATATCACCCATTTGGGCCACGGCGTCCATGTTGATACCGGCTTTGGTAGTGGCCAGGTTGACCGAGGAACATACCCGCTCGGTTTCCGCCAAAGTGGCGGGAATGGCCGCCAACAGCGCCTGGTCACCACGAGTAAAGCCTTTATGTACCAGGGCGGAAAAGCCGCCGATAAAATTAACGCCTGCCTCCGCCGCAGCTTTGTCCATATAGCGACCGATCTCGATCATATCATCCCGCTTCAGGCCATCGGCCACCAGGGCTATGGGAGTAACGGAAATTCTTTTGTTAATAATAGGTATGCCGTATTCCTTTTCAATATCGTCGCCTACTTTTACCAACTGGGAAGCGTGCTGCAGGATCTTGTCATAGATTTTTTGCCCACAGGCCGTGCCGTTGCCGGCATGGCAGCTCAGTATATCTATGCCCATGGTAATGGTACGGATATCTAAATTTTCCGTATGCAGCATAGCCACGGTTTCCAGTATTTCATCTTTACTGATGCTGAATGGCATGGTCTATCTCCTTATATCCGGTGCATGTAGTTAAACAAATCCTCATGCTGAACCGTTATCTGCAGTCCTATGGCGGCGCCTTTGCCCGCCAGAATATCGCGCAGTTCTTTGACGTCGATTTTGCTCCGGCCCAAATCCACCACCATAACCATCGTGAAAAATCCCTGCAGAATGGTCTGGCTGATGTCCAGTATATTAATACCATTATCGGCCAAAACATTGGAGACCATGGCAATGATGCCCACCTGATCATGGCCCAAAACGGTTATGATAATGCGCTTGCCTTCTTCCGGATTTGCCATGTTAATCCTCCATCCGCTCAACCACCTGGGCGCAACGCCGACAGAGAGTTGAGTGCTGGTGGTCGTCTCCCACCGACAG
>DATMYB010000126.1:0-9131 GCA_035561215.1 Syntrophomonas sp.
TGCCCCTATGGGGCATCAGCAGCGATTCATCTTTTTTTTTGCTTCCGCATGAGTCAATCGTTTGGACTCATTTCATTTGGCTGCATGAAATGACTTTCATAAAAAATATTGCCGGTGGGAACAATAAGTTTGAAAAATCGCTAACAGAAAGGAAGGGAAATCATGCAGAATTTTCCAGCCGGTATGATTGCACTAATTGTTGTTTCAATTTTAATTTACTTTGGAGCTGCACATCGGGTGCTGGACCGAATGAGAATGAACGATAAAACTGCGCTGGCGGTTATTGCGGCCATTATTATCGGCAGCTTTATCGATATTCCTCTGGGAACCAGGGTCACTATAAATTTAGGCGGCTCCATCGCCGTGGTGCTTGCTTTGTACGTATTACTGGGGGCAGGCACCGGCTATGAGAAGATCCGTGCCCTTGTAGCGGCGGCGATTACAGCTTTGGCCCTATACTTGGCCGGCCGTCTTCTGGGGGCGGAACCCGAGCAGATCTTTATCGATCCCATTTATATGTATCCGTTGATCGCCGGCATCGTTGGTTATCTGGCCGGCCGTTCCCGGCGCGGGGCATTTTTTGCCGCGGTAATAGGCGTATTTTCTCTGGATATTTGGCAGTTTATTTATCTGATGCGTACCGGCGTTAGAGGTACTGTCCACATCGGCGGCGGCGGCGCTTTTGATTCATTGATTCTGGCGGGAATCCTGGCGGTGCTGCTGGCGGAATTGATTGGCGAGAGCCTGGAGAGAATCCAGGGAGGACCCAAAACGGAAGGCCGCCCGGAAGAATTGGTAAAAAACCTGCGGGAGCCTGAGCCTGAGCCGGCACGTAAGCCCCCGACGGATTCCGGGTCAGACTCCGGGTCGAGAACTTCCGCGACAGATTCAGGAGCGGGGATTTCCGGGATGGGCTTGACGTCGGGTACTACCACCGGTATGTTGTCGGGTTTGGCATTGGATTCTGTAACGAATTCTGCGACAGATTATGAAACTGATTACGAAGTAGATTCTGAAACGGATTCCGCCACGGGTTCTATAGCGGATTTCTGGCCGGAACGGGGGGATGAAAATGACTAAGTATCTTTTGAAGCTTATCCTCTGTGCGACTTTGCTGGTTTTTGGCATGACGGCTGCTGCCTGGGCCGAAAATGAATCGTACTACAGCTTGATCGACGATCAAAACCGCGTTGTTCATATGACCGGCACCCAGGTTTATGTGGGAGACATCTATATAGCTGCCGACAATTCCAAATACAAAGTGATCGATGTAACCGGAAAAACGGCCCGCTGTGTTTACCAGGGCAAGGAGACCATGCCGGTCATTGATACGGCCTGGCTGGATCAATCTTTTTGGGGAGGCAAGGCCATACCGGCTATTAAACAAAAGTCTAAAGGTACGATTGCCGTTTATCATACCCACAGCGACGAATCCTACGTGCCCAGCGACGGGAAGGAAAGCATCAACGGCAATGGCGGCATTTATGATGTGGGCGCGGCTTTTGTAGAACAACTTAAAGCCCAGGGTTTCAAAGTTGATTACAATCAGAACAATCACAATCCTCATGACGTTAACGCTTATAACCGTTCCCGCAAAACGGCCAGCGCTCTCTTGAAAGACAAGCCCGCCGCGATTATCGATGTGCATCGGGATGCTGTTCCCCCCGGAGAGTATCAGGCTAAGGTAAAAGGGCAGGATGTTACTAAAATTAAGCTGGTGGTGGGACGCTCCAATCCCAACAGCCAAACCAACCTTAATTTTGCGAAAAACCTTAAAGCCGCCATGGACAAGATAAGTCCAGGGCTTTCCGAAGGTATATTCATGGGCAAGGGCGATTATAATCAAGACTTAAGTCCTCGGGCCATGTTGATTGAAGTGGGTTCCCATACCAACAGCAAGGAGGAAGCGGAAAAAGGAGTCAAACTCTTTGCCCAAGCTTTGCCGGTGGTGTTGGGGATGAGTGATACCGGCGCGGCAGGTACCCAGAAAGCTGCACAGGGGTCGACCACCACGCTGATCATACTGGTGGCGGTGGTAGCCTTGGTAATCGGGGGATATTTCCTGCTTAACCGCGGATCTTCTTCCAAAGGACAGCAATGAAAACTTATATCATAGTTATTCTGGTGGGGGTGGCGCTGGGGTTTGCCGACCGGTGGGTAATGCTGCGCAACGATTACCGCCATTACCCTACCTATCCCCACGGTCACCTGACCCATCTGACCATGGGGTTTATTGCTGCCGGATTAGGAGCCATGGTGGTGCCGGCTTTGAGCAAACCTGATTATGTGGCGATCACCTTTTTGGTACTGGCCGCCCAGGAATTCCGGAATATCCGTGATATCGAACGGGAAAGTCTGGGCAAGCTGGATCAGAATAAACTGATTGAGCGCGGCAACGACTATATTGAAGGAATTGCCAAGGTCTTTGAGGCCAGAAATTATCTTTGCATGATCACCGCGCTGATCAGCAGCACTGTGACCCAGGTATGGTCATGGATTCCCGGAGTATTGGCGGGACTAGTCTGTATTCTGATCTCGGTGAAGCTGATGGCTGGCCGTCAACTGGGTGAAGTTATAGATGTAAACGAGGGCAAGCTGCATTTTGAAGGCTCGCTGCTAATGGTCGACGACGTAGTCATAATGAATGTGGGGCTACCGGAGACCCGAGAGAAAATTTTAGCAGAGGGATTGGGAGTCATAATCCATCCCCGCGACGATGACGCCCGGATGACGCTGGATAGTATTGGCCAGCGGATGGCAATCATCTATGATGTGGTTTCTATTTTGGGCAGCAAGATCGAATTAAATGAAACCGAGTTGCAGCCTGCGGCTAAAAAACATCCTGACAAAGGCTACGTGGCGTTTTTTATCGTGCCCAACGAACCCGACATCGAATGTCTGATAGAAATTGTAAAAAAAGTTCCGTTACTGGAGTCGGCTCAATCCATTGGGCTTAGCAGCCTTACGGGCAGAAAGGCGGCGGATTGATGAATGAGACGGCCTTAAACCAATGTATATTGGCTGCCGTATGCCAGCAAAGAGATAAAGTAGGCGGCGCCTGCCCGATTTTTTTTGCCGCCAGCCCGGAAGAACAGCGCAAAACCAGCTTGCTGCTGGCCCGGATATTGGGCGGCATAGTCCACGACCTGGAAAACGGAGTATATATTATCGTCAAACATTAAACATTGATTCCCCGGTAAAATCAAACAAAAAGAACGTCCCTTTGTTGGATTTTTGTTGGATTAAGGCTATGAGGAAGTATAAACGATGAAAGTTATTTATCACTGTTTTGGAGGATCCCATTCCTCTGTAACTGTGGCAGCGCTGCATTTAGGCCTGCTGCCTCAGGACAGGCTCCCCACGTCGCAGGAATTAATGGCAATTCCCTATTATGACAAGACCAATGATGAAGATTTTGGTTCCATCCATTATATGGGCCGCGATGAGAAAGGCAACGAAATTTATATTTTAGGGAAAAAAAGACTGGGTAACCGCTTTAGCCATGTATTAGAAGGAATCGCCGAAATGCTGGGCAAGGAAAATGAAATATTGACGGTAAATGTATTAACCAAGGTGAACATCAGCATGAAATTAGGCGGCTTCACTTCCAGAAGGATCAGGATGCCGTTTCCGGGCAGATCGTTAGTCATACGGGGGACCCAGCATGCCTTCGCCTCTTTGGTAAATCTGGCCGAAGTAACCAAGATCAGGATTTTAAATCGGTAAAACCGAGGTGAGAAAATGAACCTGATATTTTTAGGATCGACCGGAGTTCATCAAGCCCTGCTGGCAGCCAGTATGCATCTTGATCCCCAATTAAAGCAATTAAGACCGGATTGCCGCGACTTGCCTCATTTTAACGACTACTGGCAGGAGGCAGGTGGGCGTCCTTTATATGTCGGAACCGATCAGGCCGGGCGGCGGATCCATACCTTGGGAGTGGGACCGGATGTAACCATGGCTCGTAAAACCATTGAACACCTGCGTATCATTTTAGACACTTCCGCGGAAGAACTGCAATTAATACCTATTGTCATTAGATCCCAGCGCTTGATCGACTGGCTGCATAAACCGGCCCGGCTGAACTGGCTGAAACCTTTGTCCTCCTATTTGATTGCCGGTTTGCTGAAATGGGAATACCATAACGTCAAGGGACAGATCCTCACCTGGACCAACCATCATTGACCTTAAGGCTAAAGCCATACCGTCCTGCGTTTTTCCCGACTTGCTATCGGACGTATTTTCATCCATAATGAAAATTGATTTTCAGGAAAGGAAAATACCCGTGGCAGTTGAAATAGTAAATATAAGGGACGGCAGTATTGGCGCGGAAATGGAGTTGGAAACCGGAGACGTGCTGTTGTCGATCAATGGCCGCCCGGTTAACGATATACTGGATTATCAATTTTATGGCCAGGACGAAAACCTGTTGCTGGAAATCCGCAGACGCAACGGTGAAATATGGCAGTTGGATATTGAAAAAGATTTTGACGAGGACTTAGGTCTGGAATTTGACGGTATCGTTTTCGATAAACTGAGAGGTTGCACTAACCGCTGCCTGTTTTGCTTCGTGGACCAGCTTCCCCGCAAGATGCGCCGTACCTTGTATGTGAAAGACGATGATTATCGTTATTCCTTTTTATACGGCAATTTTATCACCCTTACCAATCTGAGCGAAGCGGATTGGGAGAAAATTGCCGCCATGCAGCTAAGCCCTCTGTATGTGTCGGTTCATTGCATCCAGGGAGAGCTGCGGGCCCGGATGCTGAAGAACCGGCGCGCCGCCGGGATAAAAGCTGATCTGGAAAGATTGCGGGATGCCAATATAGCTGTACATACCCAGATCGTACTTTGTCCGGGCATAAACGACGGGGAGATCTTGGAAGAAACCATTGAGGAACTGGCTCGGCTGCATCCTTCGGTGCAGTCGGTGGGGATCGTGCCGGTGGGTTTGACCGGTCATCGCGGCAAACTGCCGCTGCTCCAGCCGATGGACGCGAAACAGGCCCGGACCTTGATCGATACGGCCCAGGGCTGGCAGCAGCATTTCCGGACCTCGCTGGGAACGGGATTCGTGTACCTAGCGGATGAAATTTATCTGCGGGCCGGAGCGGAGATACCCGCGGCGGATTATTACGATGATTACTGCCAACTGGAAAACGGCATCGGCCTGTCGCGGCTGCTGCTGGATGAGTTTGCCGCCTTGGAACCGCAGTTGCCGAAGAAAATCGAGCCCCGGGAGGTATATGTGCTTACCGGGCTGTCAGCGGCGCCGGTTTTAAATCGGATCAGCGGTCGTCTGCAGCAGATCCAGGGGCTGCGGGTCGAAATCATTCCGGCGGAAAACCAATATTTTGGCGGCGGGGTCAGTGTTACCGGGCTTTTGACCGGCAGCGACATCATCCGGACCCTGGGTAGTCTTTACCGGGGGAAAACCGTCCTGCTGCCGGAAGTGGTTATGCGCGACGGGGAAGGCACGCTGCTGGACGATATGACGGTGGACGATATAATAAAAACAAGCGGCGCAAAAATCATCACTTCAGATGGCAGCGCCGTCGATCTGGTGGGAAAAATTCTGAATCGAAAATTGACCTCCAGCAAAAAGGCTGATTTACGTTGACTGTATAAACATAGAAGGGCACTTGACGTGGCATGGGGGAACACTGGAGCAAAACCAAACAAAAAGAACGTCCCTTTGTTGGATTAATGGAGGATGAAATATGTCAAAACCCATAGTGGCCATCGTGGGCCGGCCCAATGTGGGCAAATCTACGCTGTTTAACCGGCTGGCCGGCGCACGCAAAGCAATCGTGGAGGATATTCCCGGCGTTACCCGGGACCGGCTTTATGAGAGTGCGGAGTGGCTGGGCCGGGAGTTTATTATCATCGACACCGGCGGCATCCGTTTTGACGCGGGCGAGTTATTTGCCCGGGAGGTCAAGCTGCAGGCGGAACTGGCCATTGACGAAGCAGATGTGATCATTTTCGTAGTGGATGCCAAAGAGGGGATTACCCATGAAGACGATCAGGTGGCGGCCATTTTGCGCCGCAGCCGCAAACCGGTGGTGGTGGCTGCCAATAAGGTGGAGAATTTTGACAAGCAGCTGGAATACTATGAGTTCTATAATCTGGGTTTGGGAGACCCCATTCCGGTTTCAGCCATGCATGGCCGTAATACCAATGATTTGTTAGATGCGGTCATTGCTCATTTTGCTCCTCCGTCGACCTACCGGGAAGATCCGGATGCCATCAAAATAGCTATTGTAGGCCGGCCCAATGTAGGCAAGTCCTCGCTGGTCAACGCTTTGCTGGGAGCAGAGCGGGTGATCGTCAGCGAAGTGCCCGGCACCACCAGGGATTCTATCGATACGCCCCTTACCTTCGGGGGCAACCGGTTTATCTTGATCGATACCGCCGGCATCAGAAAAAAATCCCGCATTAAGGAGCCGACGGAAAAATATAGTGTGGTTAGATCTTTAAAAAGCATTGAGCGGGCGGACGTGGTCATTATGATGCTGGATGCCACCGAAGGAGTCAACGAACAGGATCAGAGGATTGCAGGCTACATCCACGAGCAGGGCAAGGCCAACCTGATCGTGGTCAATAAATGGGATCTGGTTGAAAAAGACGAACGCACCATGAATAAGTTCGATAAGGATATTCGCGAGGAACTCAAATTTATGGCTTACAGTCCCATATTATATGTATCCGCGATCACCAAAAAAAGAATCTTCAAAGTGCTGGAACTGGCGGAGTTCGTGGCGGAACAGCACCTGCGCCGCATCAATACGTCGGAATTGAATCAGGTTATAAATGAAGCCCTGCTGCTCAATCCGCTGCCGGGAGGGGGAGGACATAAAATCAAGATACTGTATTCGACCCAGGCGGGGATTGCGCCGCCTACCTTTGTGTTCTTTGCGAACAAACCGGAAATGATCCATTTTTCTTATCTGCGCTATTTGGAGAACGAGTTGCGCAAGAATTTCGGTTTTGAAGGCTCGCCTATCAAAATGGTTCTGCGCAAACGCGAAGCCAAAGAGTAATCCAACAAAGGGACGTTCTTTTTGTTTGATTGCTCCAGTGTTCCCCGTGCTGCGTCCAGTGTTCCTTCATTATACATTCAACATGATTAAATCAGGGTTTTGCAGGGGAATCAAGAGTAGAATATCATCAGGCCGGGAGGAATACTCGTGATAATCAAGATCATTCTCGTCATCATCAGCTATTTGTTAGGGGCGATTCCTTTTGCTTACATTATGATCCGCTGGACCCAGGGGGTCGATATTCGTGAAGTGGGCAGCGGTAATGTGGGCAGTACCAACGCTATGCGCACCGCCGGCAAGAAAGTGGCGCTGGCAGCTTTGCTGGGGGATTTGCTGAAAGGTTTCATCGCGGCCTGGTTAGGTTTGCATTACGGCGGCGAGTGGCTGGGCGCGGCCTGCCTGCTGGCCGCCGTAATAGGACATTGCTGGCCGGTATACCTGAGCTTTAGCGGCGGCCGGGGAGCTGCGACTGCTGCCGGCGGGCTCATTCTGTTGATGCCGACAGTAATATTGGTATTGCTGGTTATATTCTTGTTGATTGTGGTTATCAGCCGCTATGTGTCGCTGGCTTCTATTTCCGTCGCGGTGCTGCTGCCTCTGATCGCCTGGTTTATGTCGGAACCCCGCAGTTATGTGGTGATGAGTATCGCCTTGGCAGTGTTGGTGGTTTACCGCCACCGGGATAATATCGAGCGGCTTCGCAACGGCAGTGAAAGGAAAATCGGATCATGAGAAAAATTTGTATTTTAGGAGCGGGCAGTTGGGGAACCGCTCTGGCCGCCCATCTGGCCAACCTCGGTTTTTCCGTTATCCTATGGGGGAGACCGGAGGACGGCATAGATTTGATCAGATCCCAACACGAAAACCGCCGCTTTTTACCCGGAGTCGTTCTCCCGGACAATATTTATCCCGAGACCGATGCCGCCGCGGCGTTAAAGGCAGCGGAGGCGGTGGTGTTTTCCTTGCCGTCCCAGGCCTTAAGGCCGGTGCTGGAGCAGGTGAAACCGTATATTCCGGAGGAATCTTATCTGGTCAATACTGCCAAGGGGCTGGAGATTTCCACCGGTATGCGTTTGAGCCAAGTGTTTTATGAGATTGTGGGCAGTGCCTGCCGGGACCGGTTTGCGGTTCTGTCCGGTCCCAGCCATGCCGAAGAGGTGGGCCGCCGGTTGCCAACCGCGGTTACGGTGGCTTCCTGTAATCAGGATACTGCTTTTTACATACAGGACATATTTATGGACAGCAATTTTCGCGTCTACACCAACCCGGATATTGCCGGAGTGGAACTGGGAGGAGCACTGAAAAATGTTATTGCCCTGGCTACCGGAGTAGCCTATGGCCTGGGCTATGGCGACAATACCGCCGCTGCCTTGCTGACCCGAGGGCTGGCGGAGATCATCAGGATGGGCGCCGTCATGGGCGGAGATCCCCGCACCTTCTCAGGGTTAAGCGGGCTCGGCGACTTGGTGGTTACCTGCGGAAGCCAGCATTCCCGCAACCGCCGCGCCGGTCAACTGATCGGCCAGGGCAAAAGCCTGGAGGAAACTCTGGAAACCGTGGGCATGGTAGTGGAAGGGGTGCATACCACCCGTATCGCCCATAGGCTGGCTACGGAAATGAACATTGAAATGCCCCTCACTCGGGCTTGCTACCGCATCCTTTATGAAGACCAGGAACCCCGCCGGGAGGTGGAAGAATTAATGCAGCGCCGCCGCAAACATGAGGTGGAGGAGATGAGTTATCCCGGCTGATTTTTCAGCACGAACGTAGCATTCGCTAGTTGAATGTACAAACAAACCGTGGCCAGTACGCTGTCAACCCTAAGTCCGCATATTATTTGTCGAGGGAAATTTTTGCAGGGTAAGGCGGAGGATTGAGCAATACTGGACGTATTGCGATTGACGACAACGCAGCCATGCAGAAATTTAACCGACAAGGGATTGTGGAATTAGGGTTGACAGCGTACTAAGCTCAGCGTCAAGTGTTCCTCCATGGTTAACATTCCACACGATTTACATGCATCAAATTTATATCCGCACCGGACATTCCTTTTTAGGGTCTGTCCATTTTTTTTCGAAATTTTTCTTC
>DATMYB010000127.1:0-11025 GCA_035561215.1 Syntrophomonas sp.
GAGCAATACCCAATCTGCTTCGAAGCCGCAAACATATTGGGCGATATCAGCAAAAGGCTAAATCTAATCCAAAATCTCTATCATCTCTTCCGTATGGAAGAAATAAAGATAACGCTCTTTCACCCGTTGCCCCAAGATCGATTCCAAGGCTTCCTTGTAGAGGTTGATCTGAATACGGTATTGCCGAACCAGGTCGCTGCGGTTGGAGGCGCTGACGTAATCAGTTTTGTAGTCAACCAGTACCAGTTCCTCCCCTTCCCGGAAATAGAGATCAATGACCCCCTGCACCAGCAGTTCTTCGTCGTTCCCGGCTGCTGCGATGTCAACCAGTACCTGGCCGGCCCGGCAAACCAGATTAAAGGGCGTCTCCCGGTAAACGACAAGAGCGTCCAATACGCGCCGTCCCAGCGGGGAAGCAAAAAAGCGGACGATCTTCTCTGTTTGCACGGCATCAATCTCGGCGGCGGTCAGCAGTTCCCGTTCCACCATCTCCTGCAACTGCGTTTCGATCTCATCACGGCTGCCTACCCGTTTAAGATCGAGATGCTGCATGATAAAATGCATCAGCGTACCTTTTTCGGCGCCTTTGAGGGCCGTGGACGCAGCTTGGTTGTCGTTAACGATAAATTCGGGGCCGGACAGCAGCATGGGGGGATCGGGCAAGCCCGCCGGCCAATGGGCGGTCTGGCTTCTTTTAATGCTGCTCACGGAGAGTTTGGAGGGAATCGTTTCCGCCGCCCGATAAGGGTATTCCCAATCAAAACGCCGGTAGATCATGGGGGCCTGCGGCGCCGCATCGTCCCGCTGAAAATCTTCTAATAAATGGCGCAGAGACGTCTGCTGCCGCTGGGTTTCATCTGCGGCGGCGATCAATTGGGACGGACTTAAAACGAAGATATTCCAACAGGAATCATCCTCCCATATTTCCGGGAAATCACCGTTGTCTTCCGGTAATTCCCGCAATATTTCCCCATGGGGATGGCGCATCAGCACCGGACCGATCCAATCCATGAAATTACGCGCCTTGCCCAGTCCGTAAGCGTTTATCGGGCGACTCCATTTGGCGGCCAGTGCGGGCAAATTTTTGCAGGAACCGAGCAAAATCAGCTTGTTGATGGCGCGGGTGCAGCCCACATATAGAATACGCATTTCCTCGGACAGGTTTTCCTTTTTTAACTGGTTTTGAATTGCCATGCGGGGCAAGCTGTTGCTCTTTACCCGCAGTTCCGGATCCACATGCACGGGTCCGAGGCCAAGTTCGCGATGGAACAGCAGATTGGCGCTGGTGTCGCTGAAATTGAACTGTTTTCCCAGCCCGGCCAGAATCACCACCGGGAATTCCAATCCTTTGCTTTTGTGGATACTCATGATCCGCACTACGTTGTCCTCTTCGCCCAGCACCCGGGCATTGCCCATGTCTCCTCCGCCTGCCTGCAGGGAATCGATGAAGCGCACGAAATTAAACAGACCTTTCAGCGAGCCGGTCTGAAACTGGCGGGCCCTATCCAGCAGGATACGCAGGTTGGCCTGCCGCTGAACGCCTCCCGGCATGGCCCCTACATAATAATAGTAGCCGCTCTCCAGCATGATCTCCCATATCAATTCATCGATGGGCATGAACCGGGCTTTTTCCTGCCAGCCGTTCAGTCGGTCCCAAAAAGCTGCCAGACGGCCGCTCAATTCGTCGTCCCGGTCAGCCATGTATTCTTCCAGCGCTTGATGCATATAGGTAACGCGGCTGTGGGCGCGGACAGCAATCAGGTCTTGAACGGTAAATCTCCCGATAGGTGAACGTAATACGCTGAGCAGCGGCACGTCCTGTCGTTTGTTGTCAATAAGTCGCAGCAGGTTTAAAAAGATTTCAATTTCCAGGGCGGCGAAATAACCGTTGCCCACGTCGGCGTAGGCAGGGATACCCTGCTCGCTCAGTACGTCGAAATAAACATCGGCGCGGCCGCGAGGGGAACGCATCAGTACCACTATGTCCCGATATTCGAGAGGACGTGTGCACTGCCGGCGTGGATCGTAAATAATCTGACCTACCAGTTGCTTGATACGACGGGCGGCGAAAGCGGCTTCGTATTCCGCGTCGCTCAGGTCTTCGCTCTCTTCCTCCAGTGCGTTCAAAGTCCGATCCTTTTCCACCAGCATTACTTCGATTGCTTCCTCTGACCTTGTTTCCATGCTGTTGCCGTAATGCAGAAAGGCGGAGCGGTCGTAATCGATCTCCCCCAACTGTTCCGACATGATATGGCTGAAAATAAAATTCACTCCGTTCAGGATCTCAGCACGGCTGCGAAAGTTCTTGCCCAGATCGATACGTCGGCAAGGGGCCCCATCATCGGGCTGAAAAGAACGGTATTTGGCAATGAACAGGGTGGGATCCGCCAACCGGAAGCGATAAATGCTCTGCTTGACGTCGCCCACCATAAACAGGTTACGCTCGCCTTGGATGTAGTGCAGTAGGTTTTCCTGCACCTGGTTGATATCCTGGTACTCGTCGACGAAAATATATTGATACCGGCGGCGGTAAATGCCGGCGTTTTCCGGGTCGTTCAGCACCTGCAGGGCGTAATGCTCCAGATCGTTGAAGTCCAGTAATCCCCGCTCGTTCTTTTTTTCCCTATACAGCAGGGCAAAGGCGGCGGTAAGATCCCGCAGCGCCTGCATGGGCGGATACAAGTCCCGCAGTTCCTCCCCGAGCTGCTGCAAGCTTTTGCCCTGGGTCAGGTTCTGCATATCCTGAATGATTTTTTTTCCTTCCCCGCGCAATTCCTGGACCAATTCCTTAATGTACTGATCGCAATTACGGTCGACTCTGCCTAAACGGGTAAAGCTGACCGTCTGTATGCACCGGGCCAAACCAGCCAATCCCTCCCCCAGGCAGGATTTCAGCCTTCCGGCCAGAGCGAGATCGTCCGCCAGCGCCGGCTCGTAACCCTGCAAATCGGGGTTTTCTTTGATTACCGCTAAAGCCCGGGCAAACAAACCCGCGGCTTCCCCAATACGGTCGCGGACGTCAGCGACGATGACCGCCGCCCAGGAACTATGCTCCAGTTCATCCAACCGCAGGTCGAAGGCGTTTACTTTATCATCCAGCCAAACGAAAGGTTCCGGTTGGCTTTGAATAAATGAATAAGTCCGCAAAATCAAATCTTCAATGGGCTTATCGTTGCGGGAACCGGAAAAGCGTTCCACCAAGCCCAAAAAAAGATCCTCCCCGGCGCCATACGCGGTTTCCAAAACTTCCTCGATAGCCTCGGCGCGCAAGAGGGCGCATTCGGTATCGTCGCCGATCCTGAATTTGGGATCGATGTCCAGCCGGTGGAAATTCTCGCGCACGATCTGGGTACAAAAGGCATGCATGGTACATATGGAACTGTGTCCTACCATCTGCAACTGACGACGCAGGTGCTCGGCATTGGCGGGGTTGGATTCCAATTGCTGCATGACGGCAGCGGTGATCCGCTCCCGCATTTCCGCAGCGGCGGCGTTGGTAAAGGTGACAATCAGCAGATTCTCGATATTCAACCCATCCTGGCACACCATGCGGATAATCCGTTCTACCAGCACGGCAGTTTTGCCGGAACCGGCCGCGGCCGCCACCAAAAGATCACAGTTGCGGGATTCGATGGCCTGTTGTTGTGCTTCAGTCCAGTTATTCATCGGCAATCTCCTCCCGTTGATGCTTCAGCCTGTTCAAAATGTCCCGGTCCTTGACCAGCGCAATATTTTTATAGTGGTTGTCATCAAACAGCTTGTCAAACTGGCATACGGCGTGGTAGCCGCAATAGTCGCAGGCTTTCCAAGAACCGGTTTTGACCGGCTCAATGCGGATATAACCGTTGATCATTTTTTGGCCGATTTCTTTCAACAGCTCCTGCAAATAGGCAAGCAGCAGTTCGAACTCCTTGGCGTCCAGTACGCTGGAGGCCGCCCGGAATTCGCCGCTGTTTTTGATCCCCAGCGGCAGAATGTCGGATTCCCCCTGCAGGTTCCGGTCCATGGCCCGAACCAGTTCCACATCTTTCAACACCAGCCCGCGCATACGCAGCTGCTTGCGGATAAGCGCCTCTATTTCCGCCATATCCCCGTCGCCGGCGGCGATCATGGGATCGTCAATTTTAAAATAGAACATGGCCGCAGGCTTGTAACGGCTGGCGTGCAACGTCGCGTCCAAATCGCCCTCGCCGGCCTTCAGGACCGCCAGCAAATAGACGAACAACTGCAGATTCAGCCCGAAGTACATCTCCGCCAGACTAAGCTGCCGCTCCCCGCTTTTATAATCGATTATTTTTATATAGGTGTCGTCGTCCTTTTCCAAGATATCGATGCGGTCGATGCGGCCTTCCAGATAAAAGCTTTGTTCCTGGTTAATGTCGACGCGCAGCGGCGGGAAGACGCCGCCTGCGCCGAAGCGGGTCTCATACAAAAACGGTTGGAAGTCGCCCCGCTGAATATGCTCAGTCAGCATCCAGACCGCCCGGCGGGTGATCCGCCGCAAGCGCCGGCCCAGATAAAGATAGCGGTAACTGCTGGACATTATGCCGTTGTTATGCTGCTCCAACTGAGCAGTCATAACCTGGTCCGCCAGTTCCTCGCATTCGGCTTTATCAAGATTGCGCCAGTCGATCCCCTGCTCCGCCAGCGTTGTTGAAAAAGCGGCCAGTCCTTCATGCAGCAGTATACCGATGTCGGGCATGTCCACCGCAAAACTTCTGCGTTCCTGGGGACGCAGGCCGAAACGGACAAAATGCGCAAAGGGGCAGGCGGAAAATTGCTCCAGCCGGGATACACTGGAATAAAAGGGAGTTTTGTAGAGGGCCCCGGCGCTGGTTTGTTCCCGCGGGCCGATCTGGTTCTGATAAAAAAGAGCATCCAGCAGGTCATGACGGCGCTGATCCCAGTGGGGCTGGCGGTAATACCAGTCGTAAACGTCCCACCAGAAATCGTGGATCGGTTCTCCGTCCAAACAAAGGCGCAGCTGTTCCGCCAAATGCTTAAAACTGCCGTCGGGGGATACCAGCCGTTCCAGTTCCGTCTCCGGCGTGTCCACCAGATCGCTGCGGACATGCAGCCGCGGAAACAAGGTTTTGAAACGGTGGATCAGCAGCGAAGGACGCAAAGCCCTGCCTTCCTGGTCGGCGATGGCATAGGACAGGGACAGCAACGCTTCTGCCTGGTTGAAAGCCATATAGATATCAAACTGTTCTTCCGCGTTCCGGGTTTGACGGTCGGCGTGCCAATCCAGTTGACAGGATTGCAGGATTTTCGTTTCATCAGCGGTAAAGACGGCCGCGTCGCTGGCAATCGCCGGCAGCATTCCGTCGTTTACCCCCAGGACGAAAACCGCCTTGAGGCTGCGAATCTTGCTGCGGCTTATGTCTCCTACTGTTACTTGATCCACCGTGGTGGGGATGATCCCCATGGAGAAAGTTTTAAAACCGGTTTCCAGCATGGCGGTGTAATCTTTTAAAGTTATGCTTTGATCCCCCAGTATCTCCACCAGTTGATCCAAAGTCTCCATAACGATATTCCAGATCTGGCCGTTTTCCAATGCATATTCGAACAAACCCTGACGGCGCAGGGATTCGGTCCAATCCTGCAACTGCGCTTCGACCTCCAGCTCCTGCAAATAGCGGAACAGTCCCTGGCTCAGATCCCGGCCGGTTTTTGAACCTTGCAGGGATTTCTCCAGTTTTTGCAGCGGCACGATCAATTTTTGCCGGTGGCGGTTTAGGTGCGCCAACTGCTCTGCGCCCACCTCATCTCCGCCGCGGCTGAATTCCTCTCGGAACAGCCTGCCTTTGATGCCGTAGGCCAGCAGATAGTTTTCCAGTTCCTCGCACTCAGCCTGGTTCAGCCCGGTAAAGCCGCTTTTCATCAGCAAGGAAACATCCGACCGGCGGTAGCCTTTATCGATCACCGCCAGGGTCGCCAGTATCATTTTGATCAAGGGATGGTTGTCGATGGGGAATTTGGCATCCAAAAATATCGGAATGCGATATTCACTGAAAATTCTGTCGATGACCGGGCCGTATACTTCCAAATTGCTGGCCAGCACGGCCATATCGCGCCAGCGCCAGCCCTGCTCCTGGGCCAGAACGACGATCCTGGCAGCAGCGTGTTCTGCTTCGCTGTAGACGCTGGCAGCGGCAAAAAGCTCAATTTCCTCCGCTTCGCCGGCAAAAATTCGGTGGGGATAGGCGTATAATTCCTGTTCCAAATGCCATAAAGGACTGACCGACATACTGGCCGCAGCAGCGGAACGTTCCGGAACCAGCCGGATGGTTTCTTCCCGTAAATGATGGCGGGCAGCCAGCCCGTGAATTTGTTCATAGCCTTTGCGGCTGAGACTGAAAAGTTCTTCGTCCCGCCCAGGCTGAGGATCCAGCGTTAGACAGAAGGTCGTGTCCGTAGCCTGCAGCATGATCTTTTCTAAAATACGCAAGTGCTGCGGTGGAAAATAGTCGAATTTATCCAGCCAGACCAGCGCCCCCGGCAATAGCGATGAAGCATCGATTCGGTCAATAAATAGGTTAATCTGGTCTTCCATGTCCAGATACTGACCGGCCATGTAATCGGTGTAAGCCGTATAGATCAGACCGATGTCCCGCAGCTTGGCGCGCAAGATTTCATCCTCGATTTCCGCCTGTTTTGACAGCAGCAGCTCCGGGGTGAGATCGTACTGTTTGAAGCCGGCCAACAAGGAACTCAATGCTTCAATGAAACCTTCCTGACGTCCGGCATTTTTATAGACGCTGAGCTCACGGGCCAATCCGATCATGACCTTTTTAATGACCATCCGCCGGCCCTGTTCGTTCACCAGCACTCTGGTCTTGCCGCCGGTCTCGTTCAGCACCCGGTAAACCAGGCGGTTAAAGCTCAGTACTTCCGCTCGGATAATACCGGGCAGCCGCAGCTGACCGATCAAATTTCTTTCCGCCTGCAGCGTAAACTGCTCCGGTACCAGCAAAAACAAGCGCCGCTCCCCCGGTCGTTGCAGCTCCTCACCGATCTCCGCAATCGCTCGGCGGTCGGTGCCGGCTCCGGCCCGGCCAATTATATATCGAACCGTCATGGTTATGTATCCTCCCCTGTCCGCATTACCCTTTGCGGACGCAGACTATTAAGGAATTCGTGCCGACAAAGGCAATATCCTGCCGCACCGCGGCAGGATAAAACCATATCAACTTAATCCGAATCCCTCATTAAAAGTTTATCATGAACGGGCAAAAAATAACGCCGACGGTTGAGCGAATGCAAAACGCCAGCTATCTCCAAGCTCCGGCAGACATTGTATGTAGTTACTGCAGCAGCAAAATATAAGCGCCGGCGGCCAGCAACGCGGTGCCCAGCAGGTCGATATACTGGAAAGCCATCTTTTTCATGCCGAAGGCTCCGAAGTTGTCGATCAGCAAAGCGGTCAGCACCTGGGCCACAATAATGGCGGTGGTTGCGTTACCAACTCCGATTTTGGGCATGCTGCGCACTACCGCATAGATTATGATCACGTTCAAAACGCCGCCCAACATTACGTACCACGGCGCCTGACCGATTTTGCCAAAATTGCTGAAGCCGACCCCCAGTATCAGGATGATGATAAGCGTCGTAACTGAACCGATTACATGCACGATCAGTGTCGATTCCCACAGCCCCACCACTTTGCCCAGAGCCGCGTTCATCGTTCCCTGAAGAGCCATGGCTGCTCCTGAAACAGCCGCAATCAAATAATAGATCAATTTTGACATTAACTTACCCCGCTTTTTCATTATTGTCCATATTGTCCATCGCGGAGAAGATAATTATTCTTGCGGTCTTTAATAAAATCACAAAGAAGTCAGGGCCAGTTGCAACAGCTTTTTGGCAGTATTGGCGTTTCTGATGGTAATGTACTGATATGCTTTGGTGCCGACGATTTTGGAAAAACGGGTGCGGGAAAAAGTTTTGAGCGGCGCCGACCAGAATATGACCTCCTGGTAAACGTGAATCTGCTCGTATTCCGGTTTGATTTGTCCTGCTTCAACCATGATTTCTGCGGCGGTAGCAGGCGCAATCACAAATATAGCATTATGTTTGGAGTCGGGGTCTTCTCCCCACCATGCGGGCGCATGTTCCAGCGCGTCTTTTAAATCCCCGGCTGCTATAATAGCCAGACTGATGGGAAATTCGAACTGCTGCAGCAGGATTTCCTCGCAGGTGCCGATCAGTTTTACCGTATCGTGCTCGTCGCTGCTGAAAATAACATTGCCGCTGTTGATATAGGTCGAGACTTTTTGAAAACCGGCATTAACAAAGCAGGCTTTCAAGTCGCTCATCGCCACCTTGTTATTTCCACCGACGTTTATCCCCCGTAGCAGCGCAATATATTGCATCAATGATCACCCTATGCAGTTATTTCTGTAATGCAGTATGGCCTGCTTACGTCTATAATATCTTGTACTTTAATTTTTCTATAAATCCAAACAGCTCGGTCTTAATCCGTTCCAGATCCTCGGGAGTCTTGCCTTCACAGCGGAGGATCAGTTCCGGTCCCGTATTGGATGCTCGGACCAGTCCCCAGCCGCCGGGGAAAAGGATCCTGGCTCCATCGATATCGATAACTTCATACAAACGCCGGAAATGCTCCAACACCTGTTCCACAACTGCAAATTTTTCCACATCACTGCTCTTTACCCGAATCTCAGGAGTAGCATAATAAACCGGCACATCTGCCAACAATTTGTTAATATTCATATCACTATTCGATAAGATACGCAACAAACGAGCCGCTGCATACAGCGCATCATCATAGCCATAATATTCATCCGCAAAAAACATATGACCGGACATCTCCCCGGTAAAAACCGCACCAATCTCCTTCATCTTCGCCTTAATCAGTGAATGTCCTGTCTTGTAAATTATGGGTCGTCCACCCAGGCGCTCAATCTCATCTACCAATGCTTGGGAGCACTTCACCTCGATGATACAATCCAAGGCTGGATGTTTGGCCAGAATCTCCCGCCAGTAGAGAATCATGAGGATATCTCCCCATATAATGTCCCCGTTCGGCGCAACCACTCCCAGACGGTCACCGTCTCCGTCAAAACCTATTCCCAGATCAGCTTGCTCTGCTGATACAACTCTAATCAGATCCTGACAGTTTTCCACCTTTACCGGGTCAGGATGATGGTTCGGAAAAGCCGGGTCAGAATCGCAATACAGTTTAATCACATTGCATCCCAATGCCCTAAGAACAGTCGGAGCAATATATCCCGCAGTCCCGTTGCCACAATCAACCACCAGTTTCAGTTTCCTGGGTCCGAGTTCTATCCGGGAAGTAATCGCACTGATATAATCTTCTGAAACATCAATCAACACAAGTTTGCCTCTGTTTTCACCAAAGACCTGCTCCTGACGCTCAGCCATTCTATAAATCTCCTGAATCTCATCGCCGTATATGGTGGAAGAACCCAAGAGCAGTTTGAACCCATTATCATGGCCCTGATTATGTGAAGCCGTTATCATGATCCCCGCATCAATTTCCAGATAGCGGGAAGCAAAATAGAATACCGGAGTAATAACCTCCCCAATATCCACTACATCAATACCGCTTTCCAAGCAGACATTCACGACGATATCCCGAAAACCTTGCGAAGAAACACGATTATCCCGGCCGACAATCAAACGCTGCCGGCCCAAGTTCCGGATATATACACAAAAAGCAGCCGCAATGGCGGTTACCGCATCATTATCCAGTTCCGTTCCTACTCGCCCGCGAATATCATATTGGCGAAAAATACTTTGATTAATCAAAAATTATCCTCCTATATAAAAATAACCCAGATTCTGACCTCGAGTTATTTTCCCTTTATGATTTCTACTACCTGGCGAATATCCTGAGAGCGATCTTTCGGACAAACCAAAATGGCATCCTCGGATTCTACCACTACCAGATTATCTACACCAAACAGGACTAGTTTTTTCTGATTGCTCCTGCCCAAACATCCAGAGGATTCAATCGCAGTCGCATCTCCTACCAGGGCGTTCCCCTGTTCATCCTGATCCAGTATTGCTGCTAAGGCATCCCAACTGCCGACATCATTCCAGCCAAAGTTTCCCTCTAATACCGCCATTCGTTTACACTTTTCTGCAATGGCATAATCTATAGAAATATTCGGATAGTTTGGATAGTCGGCAAGATATGCATCCTGCCCTTGCTTAATCTTTGCATATAATTCCGGCAGGTGCTCTTCCATCAACCTGATCCATGTTCCCACCGTAGCAATGAATATCCCCGCATTCCAAAAATAATTACCGTTTTGTAAATAAGAAACCGCAGTACTAAAATCAGGTTTCTCATGGAAGGCCTTTACCATTAAACTGTCCTTTTCAGGATTCCGTTCAATATAACCATAGCCGGTTTCCGGATAAGACGGTTTAATTCCGATGGTTACCAGGTATCCCTCCTGGGCCAGTTTTTCTGCCTTATGTATTATGCTTCTAAATTCCAGATCATTATTGAAGTAATGATCTGCCGGGAAAAATCCCACTACCTCATCGCGCTCACAGTTTGATGAAGATAACACCAAACCTACTGCTGGCGCAGTATTGCGCCCAATAGGTTCGGTCAGCAAGGTAAAATCAGCACTCTTTTTTTCCTCTTCAATAGCAGTCCTTTGCTCCTCTCCGCAGACCACTATCAACGAACCCAGTGGTTGCAAACGTTGCAGCGTCATAGCAAGAAGACTGCCCCGACCTGTGAAATCGCATAATTGTTTAGGGCGTTTATCAGTACTTTCCGGCCACAGACGAAGGCCTTTGCCCCCGGCGAGAATAACAGAAATCATAATGTTTCACTTTTCAATCCAATCTAATAGAATTTTGCACCTAAAGTAAGTCAAGAAATCTTACCATTATTAATTTTGCCAATTTAGCGGTGTAAGTCAATAGTTTGGCATGAATTGTTGCAGCTACGCAAAAGGCCAAAAGATAATGGGATTGTCCATCTGGGAAATACTAGAATGTATCTTTCTTATTAAACAC
>DATMYB010000128.1:0-2303 GCA_035561215.1 Syntrophomonas sp.
TTTAAAAATTTTATAAAACTTATTGGCGTACCGTTTCTTTCAGCCATACCAGCCACAATCACATTGGCGGAAGCACCGATAAGCGTACCGTTACCGCCCAGGCAAGCTCCTAAAGCCAGGGACCACCACAAAGATTCCATCGGCATTGCGGACAACTGTCCGATTTCCTGCAGCAAAGGGATCATCGTGGCTACGAAAGGAATGTTATCCACAAAGGCCGATGCCACCGCCGACATCCATAACACGAAAGTACCGGTCATAACCACGCTGTCACCCGTTAACTGTAATGCCTTTTGAGCAATCAGGCTGATTACCCCGTTTTCCTGCAGCCCTCCCACCAATATGAAAAGACCGGCAAAAAAGAAAATCGTCGGCCATTCCACGGAGAGAAATACTTCTTCCGGTTCCGATTTGGCAATCAGCATAAGCAGTCCTGCCCCTGCCAACGCCACGGTTGCCGATTCCAGATGCAGGCTCTGGTGCAACAGAAACCCCAGGATGGTAAGGGCCAGAACAAATAAAGATTTTTTTAGCAATAACCAATCCCGAATACTATCCGCTTCGTTAAATTCGCAAATCTGAGCGGCTTTTCCCGGTCCGGCAATCAAGTCTTTTTTAAAAATGAGCACTAAGAGCCCGATTGTAATCGCAAGAATAATTATAGCAGGCGGAGCCATGTTAACAATAAAATCCATAAAACCAAGACCGGTAGCGCTGCCGATCATAATATTGGGCGGGTCGCCTATGAGTGTAGCCGTACCGCCTATGTTCGAAGCGATGATCTCCGTTAATAGAAACGGTAACGGGGAGACTTCCAGATGGTCGGTCAGCGCATAGGTGACCGGTACAATAAGGAGCACGGTGGTCACATTGTCCAGCAGCGCCGACGCTACTGCCGTAATCAAAGCCAGAACTACCATCAGGGCCACTGGTTCGCCTTTGACCAATTTAGCGGACTTGATGGATAAATATTCGAAGACTCCGCTCTTTCTGGTAATACTTACGATTATCATCATACCGACTAGCAACAAAATCGTATTAAAATCAATATGCTCAATGGCTTTTTCCTGATTGATCACCCCTAAAACAATGATCAATACGGCCCCGATCCAGACGACGACAGTACGGTGGATCTTGTCGGCGATTATGAAAGCATAAGTAATGATGAATACTGTAATAGCCAGCCAGAAACTCGTCACCTTACGTCCTCCTGAAAATTGATTGATATCGTGTCATTTTTCTTACCAAATTAAATAATACAGGCAAATGGATATGCCTAAGGCTATGACCACCCAGAACAGCGTTCTGAACAGTTCCTTTTTCACCTGTTGAGCCAGGTCGTTCATATTTTCACCTCCTCAATAAAAAAGCATACAAAAATGGGTAGCCTGATATTCAGACTACCCACCCTAGTAAGCCGATTTCTCATGGATGAAAAACCATATTCCTTACGAGAACTTAGGCGTTTCACCTTCGCAAGGCCGATTTTCATCAGCATTGCTTTGACCGTTACACATATTTAATTTTCTATCCTGTTAGTATAATAACAGTTCACGGCCGCTGACTCAATACCAATTTAAAATGCAGCATAATTCCAGCTTAGTCCCCATATTGGATGTCATCTTTATATGGGGTTTATCCAGCAGCCCGGTATAAAAACAAACTGCCTGAACTTTTATCCCTATACGGTAAGTGCAGGGGCGCCTATGTCACTTACCCATTTGAGCGTAGATATTATAAGGCATAGTCGCAGCCAATCAAAAGAACGTCAGACCGTATGAAAACTATGTTGGCTTAAAAATCGCTCCACTTTATGCCAACACACAGCAATTTTATGACTTTCACACAGTCCGACGTCATCTGTTGGACAACGCTAAATTAAATCTCGGCGTAAATTAGAAGCGAATTATCTTGGGTTGCTCGGTAAACGAAGCAATGGTCGCCGTTGCGTTGCTCAGGTAGAATACCTGGGTATTGTCATCATCCGCTGTATACATGGACTTTAACTCGGGATAGGCATCCAGCATATGCTGTTTAGGTTCAATTCTGTCGTCTTCCACCGCGACAGCTTCAATTCTGATCCACTTTCCGTCACTCATGGCGCAGATCTCAATTTTGGGATTGGCTTGTATCTGCTTGGATACTTTCTTCACTTTGCCGGTCTGAATATAGAGCCTGTCTTCAAACATATCGGCTGTGCCGAATGGTCTTACTCTGGGCTGATCGCCGTCCATAGTCGCGATAAAATACGTACCGCTTTTTTTCAAAAATTCATAAACCTCTTGCATCATATTACCTCCATT
>DATMYB010000129.1:0-2395 GCA_035561215.1 Syntrophomonas sp.
GTGAATAACTCATCCACGAATTATAAAAGGGAGTAATTTATGTATACGACCAGAATTATTACTGCTGACGAGAAAGAACGCTACAATGATTTCGTTCGCCGGCACCCCAAGGGCCACTTCCTGCAAAGCTGGGAATGGGGCCAGGTGAAAAAAGGCATGGGTTGGACTCCTCTGCCGCTGGTGCTGGAGCAGGACGGTGAAATTCAAGCTTCCATGCTGTTGCTGAAAAGGCCGCTGCCCCTGCCCGGGGTTAAAAAATCCATTTTTTATTCCCCCCGGGGACCAGTAATGGCTTTGGATAACCTGGCCCTGGCCAAGAAACTGTTTGTGGGTGCCAGGACGGTCGGCCGCCAACATGGAGCCATTTTTTTAAAAATCGATCCGGATGTGCCGGTATCCGATCTGGCTTTTGCCGGTTTACTTAAAGATTGCGGTTTTGCCAAAAATGAAACCGGTTTGGATTTCGAAGGCGTGCAGCCGTCATTTGTTTTCCGCCTTGATATTACCCCCTCCGAGGAAAAACTGCTGGCAGATATGCATCCCAAAACCCGCTACAATATTCGCCTGGCTGAGAAAAAAGGCGTCCAAATAAGAAAGGCTTCCGACCGCAGTGATCTGCGCAGGTTTTATGATGTACTTACGGAGACGGCTATCCGGGATAATTTCCTGATTCGCGGCTATGAATACTTCGAAATGATTTGGGAGCAAATGGTTGAAAACGATATGGGCCAGGTGTTCCTGGCGGAATGGGAAGGAAAACTGGTGGCGGCGACCCTGGCTATGTGTATGGGGGACAAGGCCTGGTACCTGTACGGTGCTTCCAGCAACCAGTATCGCAACGTAATGCCCAACTATCTGATCCAATGGTCTATGATTCGCTGGGCCAGGGAGAGAGGTTGTACCATGTACGACTTTCGCGGCGTCTCAGGGGATTTGGATGAGAGCAATCCCCTCTATGGACTATATAAGTTTAAAAAAGGGTTTAATGGCGAATTCACCGAGTTTATCGGCGATTTAGACACAGTTTATGATCCGTTTTTTTATTTTTTGTGGACCAAAGCCCTGCCCGTTTATCGTAAAAGCACCCGCAGGCTGCTGGCCAAGCGCAGGGAAGCAGGGGAAGCATAATGGAATCCGGACGGCCCGATAAATGGATTGAGATAAATCTGGACGCGGTAGAAAGCAATTTACAGGCGGTCAGATCCTTGCTGCAAGAGCAAACTCGCCTGATCGCAGTGGTCAAGGCTGACGCCTACGGTCACGGCGCGGCGGAGACTGCGCGGCTGCTGAGCGTTCACGGAGTGGATTATTTTGCGGTAAGTTTTTTTAAGGAGGCGCTGCAGCTAAGACAGGCGGCAATAACCGGGGGAATTCTCGTTTTTACACCCCTGGTAGAGGAAGACGAGCTGCGGGAGGCGATCAGCCTGGATTTGACCATCACCGTAGCCTCGCCTTATGACGGGGAACTGCTGAACCGGGTCTGCGTCCAGCCTGGCCCGGAAGTCAATGTCCATCTAAAATTGGATACCGGCCTGGGACGCTTTGGGTTGCAGGAGGAAGAAGTGATGGAGGTGGTTGCGAAAATCACCCAAAATCCGCGTATTAATGTTGAAGGCATTTATACCCACATGGCGGATGCGGCTGATAATCCTGCCTACACACGGCATCAATTTGCCATCTTTATGGACATAGTACATAAACTGGAAACATCAGGGTTACATATACCGCTGCGCCATTGCGCCAACAGCGCGGTGTTGCTTAAGTATCCGGAAATGCAGTTGGATGCGGTGCGGGTGGGAACCTTGCTCTCAGGCCAGAAACCGGTGGGCGCCGGGGGCTTTGATCTGGCCTTGGAGGATCCGTTTAAGTTCAAAACCAAAATCGTGGCGTTGCATCGCTTGGAGAAAGGGAGTTATTTAGCCTATTACCGCAGCTATCGGCTTAAAAAGGCGGCCCAGATAGCGGTGATTCCGGTAGGGTTCAGAGACGGACTGGGTTTGCAGGTAGCCAACAAACCGTCCGGCTGGGTGGATTTGCTCAAGACTTTGGTTAAAACGATATTGCTTTTCTGCAATGTCCCTCGCTTTGGTCAACAGGTCAATATAAACGGTATAAATTATCCGGTGCGAGGCAAAGTGTTTATGCAGATGGCTTTGGTTGAAATTCCGCTGGAACGCCAGGTCAGTATCGGCGACCAAGTCGAAGTGCCGGTCAGAAAGACGCTGGCCTTTCCTGATGTAGCCCATGTTTACCTGCAACACGGGGAAGTGGTTAATTTTTCCACAAAAGAAGGTGGATCAGGATTTCTCGTCGAATGATATATTTATGATTTAAACCGATACGGCTTATTTCAATATAGAGTTAGCGCTATTTTATGACGGCACCGGAGACAAAT